>CALZBV010000018.1 GCA_945622055.1 uncultured Clostridia bacterium | reverse complement strand
TCCGTAAAACGGGTACTACACTAATTCGCGTGTCCACTGTTATGGGTACATTATAATAGAGATTAAAAAAGCTAATATTAGTTCAGCTACCCTTTCATTTACAATATCGGAGAGTTATGAAGTTAAGGATTATGTAATTGCAGGAACCAAAACGAACGGGCTCTTGATATGTTATAATGATTACGAGAATACAGTTCCGTTGGATACGGTTTTTGATGAAAAGTTGAGAACAGTTAGTGCAGAAATTACGTCAGATGGTATTTATTTTGTAGTAGATGCTATTGATTGGATTGGTTCACTTGGGATAGATATTAATTCTATAGTGACTAGTGTTGAAAAAGTTGAAGATCTGACAATTAATGAAAATGAGTTTTCTGATCTGAAAAGAATGGATTCGAGAACTGCTGAAAATAAGACCGAATTATCCGCAGTTGGTGATATTATCGAACGTAAAAATCCGGAAGTCTTATGCGAAGCAAAAGATAATAATGTGAAGATATCAGAAAAAACGGGGAACGAAGAACCTACAATTGCCGAAATAAAAATACATGGTCAGGTTGATATTATTTTTGTCGTTGATACAACGGGATCTATGGGGAGTTATATAAATAATGTTAAAAAGAATTTGTCAGAATTTGCAGATGATTTAAAGAATGCAGGAATATCCCCCAATTATGCGCTGGTAAATTACGAAGATATAACATATGATGGAAAAGACTCAACAAAAATAACGAAAAATGGTGTTTCAAATTGGTTTAAGGATGTCGTTTCTTTTAAGAAAGCAATAGATGGACTTAAATTAGGAGATGGAGGAGATACCCTGGAAACCGCAATAGATGGTTTGGAAATGGCGCGTCAATTGGATATGAGACCATCCGCTCAAAAATTTGTGATTCTTATAACGGATGCTGGCTATAAAATAAACAATAATTATGGGATAACATCAATGGGAGAAATTACTGAAATGTTTAAAAATCAAGGAATTAACGTTTCAGTTGTAACGAAGTCATCTTGTGAGAAACAATATCGTGACCTATATACGAATACAAATGGTATATACGCGAACATATATGGTGATTTTAGAAAAGAGCTATTATCTATCTCTAATATGATTGGAGAGGATACAAATGACGGATATTGGATAGCACTTAATGGACTTATTCCAATAATAGTGAAACTTGATGAAAAACCATCACTTTTAAGCCGTGCGGATACGGACTGCGACTCACTTCTTGATAGAGAGGAACTGAAAAGTGTTAATCCTTCCAAATATTTGGATGTTAGTATGTATACATCATTGTTAGGACTTGATATTCCCAATACGGTAATTCCGGTTTATAATTATTATACAAATCCAGCGAAAGAAGATTCAGATGGAGATGGCTATTTGGATGGAAAATCTCGAATTATTAATGGAATAGAATTTGCCAAAGATCCACGCCCGTTGCATTATGAAGCAATACCATATATTGACGAACTTTGTAATCTCGCTCAGGAGTATCAGAAAAATTTTAAGAAAAGTCAGAAATTAGTAATAGATTATCTTAGAAGTGGGATTTATGATGATGATAAATATGCAGGATCCGGAAATTGGGAGAATACTGCCGGAAAAGTTGATAAAAAATTTATTGAATATGTAAATAATAAGAATCCAGAAATGAAAAAATACTTGTATGCTACTGGGCTAGAAGATGTTAAATATATTATGGACCCTAATTCGGGAAACGTGATTGATTTTACTCATTTGACAGCTACATTTGGTGCATTTTTGTATAATACAAGTGCAATTAAGATGTTTTTAGGTGATAAATTACCATTTGCTGGTATTCCTTATTATACAGAAAATAATATTGATAATTTAGCAGGATGGGCAGGCGATTTACAAACATTAATACAAACCGACCTTTTGATTTGGTACGACTCGAATGGAGGTGATCATTATTTTTCTGAGACTGTTTTAGACATGTATTCAGAAGATGATTACAGAGTACTAGTAAAACAATTACTTGCAGACAATTCTGCAGATAGTATTAAATTGAATGGTTTACCAATTCATAATTCAAGATTTGGGATATCCGATCAATTAGCAGACATTGATGCCGTCAATGCATACTATTCATGCTATCAATTTGAGGAGACAGCAACTATAGGTGATTGTTTAAAAGAGTATTATCATGACGAAGTTAATCGCTACAACAGGAGTTATTATCGATTCGATTATTTTATTGATCACTTGCTTATGATGTGTGATGACGACTATTCATATGGGACAAAATATTGTGAATATGATGTAGAGTATCTTAAGAATGAAATATCAAGAAACGACTTTAAATCAAAGGTTATTGATTTGTTCACAGAATTTGTATATATATATACAAACGAAAAATGCCCAGATGGGGAAAAATGGACATTATATAAAAGTGCTCCAGTTACAGAAGCAGTATCGAAAGGAGCGGCGAGAGCTTTTGCCGAATATATAGTGGGAAAATGGAGGTATTAATTTGAAAAAGAAAGCGGTGTTCATAATAATTGCAAGTGTATTTATAGTGCTTTGCTCAATCTTTTTTATCTATTTTTCCATTCCACACACTGTATTAAGATATGAATCGGGAGATGGAAAGACAAGTATCACAATTACACAGAAAAAAGTACTGTTTGAACCGATACCATCGCGAACTTTTGACTACATTTTAAATGTCAGCACTACAGGATGGCCATTTGATAAAACAATATATCGTGAGGAGTTTACATTTAACGCTACGGGGTCGATTGGAATTGAAGACGATAACGTTGAGGTTGTTTTTTCCTCGGAAGAGGTGACGGTGATCATTGATGATAAGGTGAGACCGGTTCCGCATCGCTTTATAATTCAGTTGAATAAGTAGCTGATAATGATTATACAGAGGGCGTGTGAAAAAATGAGAAATCATTTTTTATGCGCCCTGTCTTTCTGTAATCAACACGCCGTTTTTGGATTGAGGGAGGAAAAAGTGCACACTTCCCCTTACCCCATATTGTTTTCTTTCTGAATTCTATGCGGCTTCTTCAATTCGTTTCTTTTTGTTATGATATTTATATAAATTCTGGCCTATAGAAACCAGAAAAACTTCTAATCTTACGGAATTTATCCCTCTGCGAACGATTCTTTTATACCAGCGGTCGTTTTTCATTATGCCAAAGGTACCCTCTGCCTGGATGGAACGGTTCATTCTAAGCAGTGCTCCATGGATGCTTTCAAGGTTCTCTATTACCTCCTTATGCATTCCGGTAAGTTCCTGATTTATTCTGACGGTTCTGTTCTTGTCCGTCTTTTTGCACTTATCGGCATAAGGGCATCCGGTACAGTTTTCACACTGATATACTTCCTCCTGACGCCCATACTGGTTGCCATGTACATGCTTACGATACAGAAAGTTAAATGGCTTGCCATTAGGACATCTCATTACTCCGTCTGCATCTATTGGGAAGTTTACTGACCTGAACGGATCATTATGGTATTTCGCATCCGTAGTTTCTTTCTTAAACATTGGAAACTTCATGTATTTTTCCATGCCATGCTGTTCGCAAAAAAGATAGTTATTGTATGATTCATATCCTGCATCAGCAACCGGATATTTGGGATAGAAGCCATACCTGCTGTTGAATTCTTCCATAAGTGGTACAAAACAGTCCATGTCTGCTCTGTAGTGATTGACGTCAACAACAGCTATGTATTCATCTGCAACACCTATCTGTACGTTATACGCAGGAAGAAGCTGATCATTACCCATGTAGTCTTTTTTGATTCTCATAAATGTTGCACTCTTGTCTGTTTTGGAATAGCTGTTTCTTTCGCTTCCACAGGTATCAATCTTCTCGATGTATTCCTCGAGTTTATCCCTGTATTCTATCAGTAGTTCATACTGTCTTTGCTGAACCGTCTTATGTTTGCCTTTTCCATGCACAAAAGAGTTTTCATTTATCTGCCAGAGGGCCGCATACTTTGCAGCTACTTCTGTAAGATAATCAGGAACGTATTCCGTATTGGTAGCTACATTTATTCCGCTCCAGATAAGTCCTTCATTTATCTGCTCCAGCAGAGCAGTAATCTTCTCATAAAGCTTGTATCTGGATTTCTCTGTAGCCTTCTTCCATACCCAGGTATACTTGTTGGCATTTGCCTCAAACTTTGAGCCGTCTATGTATATATGCTGTAAATCAACATGCTCCTCTTTGAAGATAGACTGATTAATGTCATAGAAAATTTGCTCAATGGAATCCTGTAGTACATCGTTAATGAAGTACCCAAAGGTTCTGTACGAAGGTGTCTGGCGGTCCATCAGGTACATAAAACGAAGGTTAACTTTGCAGGTATCTTCAAGTTCCCGTAAAGAGCAGTATCCACTGGTCATGAATCCAAAGAGTACCGTTTTCAACATACTGACCGGATTATATCTGACTCTTCCTGTGATATGTTCAGGAATTTTTTCAGATACTTATTTAAATCGATTCCCTCCATGAATCGGTCAAATGTGAAAACCGGGTCAAAAAGATCCAAACAATCTGAAATAAACAGTGGTAAAAATCCTTGTTTTGTAGTAGAATAAGAGAGTGTTTTAGTTTTCATAGCAAGTAAATTATAACACAAAAAGAAGGACCTTGGGCTCTTTTTTGAGTGAAAAACAATATTCAACAAAATACAGTAAATATGTGGATTTCAGAAGTTTCTGCTGTTGTTCCATGAATAATTCAGGAATAGTATATTGTTTACTATTTTTACAATGATGATGCTTGAAAAGGAAGAAAAGATAGATTATAATAATATTAATATTTGCGAAAAGCAGAGAATGCCGCGACAGTATATTTTACGAAAAGGAGAACAGGGTGTATGATCTATTATGTTGATGGGAACGCAAAGCCGCATGGGAACGGAAGTAAAGAGACACCATTCAATAAGATTCAGATGGCAGCAGCAGTTGCCATGCCGGGCGATGAGGTTTTGGTGGCACCGGGAGTCTATCGTGAAGAGGTTAGTCCGGTGTATGCCGGAACAGAGAAAAAGCCGATTGTATACCGTTCGGTTGAGCCGAGAAAGGCAGTGATTACCGGTGCAGAGGCTGTGACCGGCTGGGAGCCGTACGAGGGGGATACCTGGAAGCTCGTTCTTCCGAATACCTTCTTCGGTTCTTACAATCCGTATACCACACTTGTGTTTGGTGACTGGTTAAGTGATGGTATACCGTGTCATACGGGGGAGGTTTACTTAAACGGCAAGTCTCTTTACGAACAGCCGAGCCTTGATAAAGTATTAAATCCGGAGTTTTACGGTGAGTCCTGGGATATTGAGTTCACGAAGCATACCTGGTACACCTGCCAGGAGGAGGGCGCAGAGAACACGATTATATATGCGAATTTTCAGGGGAAGAATCCGAATGAGGAGCGCGTTGAGATTAATGTCCGTCCGCATTGCTTTTACCCGGCAGCGGAACATGTGGATTACATTACCCTGACCGGATTTGTGGTAACGATGGCTGCGACGAACTGGGCACCGCCGACAGCACTGCAGGATGGCATGATCGGGCCGCACTGGTCGAAGGGCTGGGTCATTGAAGATTGTGAGGTGTCTCATTCGAAGTGCTCCGGTATTTCCCTTGGAAAGTACCTGCAGCAGAACAATGACAATAAGTGGTCCCGGTATAAGTACAAGGACGGTACACAGACACAGAGAGACTGTTCCCTGATTGCACAGTTAGATGGCTGGAGCAAGGAGACGATAGGCTCTCATGTTGTACGTAACTGCGACATTCATGACTGCGGACAGACCGGTATCGTAGGTAACCTTGGCTGTGTTTTCTCTTTGATTGAGAACAATCACATTCATCATATCAACAACAAGAGAAATCTGGCCGGTGCGGAAATCGGGGGAATTAAGTTCCATGCAGCGATTGATGTAATCATTCGAAACAATACCTTCCATGACTGTACCCGCGGTATCTGGCTTGACTGGCAGACACAGGGCACCCGCGTAAGCAAGAACCTGTTCTATGATAACTGTATGTCCAGAGACTATTTGTTAAAAAGAGAGAACAAGGAAGGGCTTGGACTCGGTGAGGACCTTTTTATTGAGATTGCACACGGGCCGTGCCTTGTGGATAACAACATCTTCCTTTCCGAGCGCTGCATCAAGCTGCCGACACAGGGCGTTGCTTTTGTCCATAATCTGTTTTATGGCTCCATTACCGCAGTTGGCCGTGGTGTTAAGAACGGAAGTGTAAATTACGATTCCACCAGATATACTCCGATTCATCTTCCACATCGTACGGAAATTACCGGATTTATGTCCATTCTTCACGGGGATGTGCGTTTCTACAATAACGTATTTGTCCAGCCGAAGACGCGCCAGGGCTTAATCGATATCTGCGCGGGCTGCCAGGATGGTGAGTGGGACGATGAGAATCTGGTTGCAGGAACCCTTAGCTACAACGGCTATATGACGGAGGATGTCTGGAAAACTTACTTTGAGGGATATTGCGGAGAAGGCTCTTCGGATACGAGAGACAAGTATTACATGCCGCTTCCGGTATGGGTAAAGGATAATGCATATTTCAACGGAGCGAAGCCGTGTGACATTGAAATCAATCCGGTTGTGGATAATGAGCACGAGGTTACGGTAGAGCTTGTGGAAAAGGACGGAAAGATGGAGGTAGTTTCGAACCTCGCTGCATTCCTTCCGAAGGGAGAAATCATCACCTCCGATACACTTGGAGAAGCATTCGAGCCGGAGCAGAGATTTGAGGAGCCAAATGGCGACGATATCATCTTTGATACCGACTACAACGGAAAGAAGCGTCCGGTAAATCCGGTATTCGGACCATTTGAGTATTAACTTATGTTTCAGATACGTACAGACCTCCTTGGCCGGAGCAGTTCGGCTAAGGAGGTTTTTGTATGGAAAAATGTCTATCGTGTGGAAATGCGTGAAATAAAGAGAATTACGGTGGAAGCAGATGGAAAAGAGGCGAAGAAAGGATAATGGATATTTCGGAAAATTTTCAATATGTCACGTTTTTTACAAGGATTTTTCCTAATAATTCTTTTGCATTTTACAATCATTGGATAAGATTTACCATGTAAATAAAAACAAGGAGAAAAAGGAGATAAGAAATGAGATTAAAAAGATTATTAGGAAGCGTGATTTGCCCGGCACTTGTCGTGTCAATGGCAGCATGTGCTAACAGACCGGTAACGGCAGCGCAGGTGACGAAAACTCCTCAGACGGTAACAACGGCAGCAAAGAAAGAGGCTGTTCAGACGGCGGCGACGAAAACCTCTACCGCATCGGCTACGAGTCAGGCCGAAGAGGCACAGACATTAAGTGAACCGAAATACGTATTCTTATTTATCGGCGACGGTATGAGTTATCCGCAGTTCCAGGCGGCTTCGGATTATCTTGGAGCACTTGCGGATGAGGACTATACAAAAGCTTTACCAAGTACGATATATGCCTCCCGTGAAGGTGCGGTGTTAGACGGACCGGTGAAGTTAAGCTTCATGAATTTCCCGGTTGCAGGTTCTGCAGTGACCTATGACTCCTGTTCCTTTGCACCGGATTCCGCATCTACGGCAACATCGATTGCAACCGGTAAAAAGACATACTCCGGTATGATCAATGTAGATGAAAGCGGAGCGATTACCTATGAGACGATTGCGGAAAAGTTACATAACCAGAAGGGGTATAAGGTCGGTGTAATCAGTTCGGTTAACTTAAATCACGCAACCCCGGCAGCCTTCTATGCACATCAGGCAAGCAGAAATAACTATTATGAGATTGGTGTGGAAATGGTTAATTCTGGATTTGAGTATTTTGCAGGTGGCGGACTTAAGAAGATTACCGGTGCCAACAAGGATCAGACAAGCCTCTATGATCTTGCAACGGCTGCGGGCTACAAAGTAACATATACGCAGGCTGATGCGCAGAAGGTTACGGCTGCAGATAAGAAGGTAATCCTGATTGATGAGCATCTTGCAGATTCGGATGCCATGGATTACGATATGGATCGTGCTTCCGGAGAATGGTCTCTTGCTGATTATGTAGCTAAGGGTATCGAAGTGTTGGACAATGAAAAGGGCTTCTTTATGATGTGCGAAGGTGGAAAGATTGACTGGGCCTGCCATGCAAATGACGCCGGGGCAACGGTTACGGATACTTTAGCACTTGCGGATGCTGTTTCGGTAGCAATGGATTTTGCAAATAAGCACCCGAAGGAGACGTTGATTCTCGTTACCGGTGACCATGAGACAGGTGGCTTGACAATCGGCTATGCAGGTACAGATTACGATACTTATCTGGATACTCTTGCAAATCAGAAGATTTCCTATGCACAGTATGATACGCAATATGTGAGCAACTACAAGAAAGACGGAACAAGCTTTGAGGAAGCAATGAAGGACGTGGAGAAGCTGTTTGGACTGTAGCTCTCCGGTGACGACAATGACCGTCTGGTGCTGACAGAGTATGAAACAGAGCGTCTTCGAAATGCATACGAGCTTATTACAAGTGAGGAAGCAACCCAATACACGCAGGAACAATCGATTCTCTATGGTGGTTATAATCCGTTTTCTGTAACGGTTACTCACATCCTGAACAACAAGTCAGGCGTGGATTTTACCAGCTATTCTCACACAGGACTTCCGGTTGCAGTCTTTGCAGACGGTAACGGTGCAGAGGATTTTGGCGGATATTATGATAACACCGATATCTACAACAAGCTGGCAAAGCTGCTGAAGGTTCAGTAAAGGAAAAGCGCTTTAGGGGGTGCGAAGGCACTCCCTTATTTTGTTTATGGGAGAATAACGTATGCTACGAAAAAGTAAGAATGGAAAAATGATAGGACCGGTGATTCTTTGGCTTTGGCTTTTGGTTCTTTTGCTGGTTCTGCCAACAGGTTATGAAAATGCATTATCGTACAAAAACGCGGACCGTGTGGATGCATTGGTGCTTTCCACAGATGAAAGTGATATTATTAACACCGGACTGGTACGGAGTGGAGAACAGCGCTGTCAGGTGCGTATCCTGTCCGGACAGTTTAAAGGAACGGAATGCACTGCGGTGAACAGACTGAATGGTTCACTGGCGGAGGATAAGCTGTTTGCTGCCGGCGACCGTGCATTTATTGTCGTGAGTCATTCGTCGGAGAAGATAACAACGGTATACATGACAGATCATTACCGTATCAACAAAGAAATGATACTGGCTGGTGTATTTTTGCTACTTCTTTTGCTGTTTGCCAGAGGAACCGGGCTTCGTGCAATTCTGTCCTTTGTGGATACTGTGCTTTTGCTTTGGAAGGTACTGGTTCCAAGTCTGCTTCGTGGCTGGAATCCAATCTGGGTATCCATGGGACTGGTGCTTCTGTTGACCTTTGTAGTATTAAGTCTGATTTACGGCTGGGACCGGCGGTGCCTTGCAGCTACCTTGGGTGCAGCGCTTGGAATTGCAGTAACCGCAGTACTGGGGTATTTGTTTACGGATATGTTTCAGATTCATGGTGCGGTCATGGAATCGAGTGAGAGTCTTATGTATGCCGGATATCAGTATCTGGATTTGACGAAGATTTTTGTAGCATCCATATTTCTCGGCTCCTCCGGAGCAGTCATGGATTTATCCGTAGACATCTGTTCTGCAGTGTACGAGGTTGTTGAGAAGAAGCCGGATATTACAGCAAAAGAAGCGATTTCGTCCGGCTTTTCTGTAGGAAGAGCTGCCTGCGGCTCCACAACAACAACCTTACTGCTTGCATATTCCGGAAGCTATATCGCGCTTCTGATGGTATTTATGGCACAGGGGACTCCTGTGGCACTGATGCTGAATTATAAATATGTGGCAGCGGAAATCGTCCATACAATCGTCGGTTCCTTTGGACTTGTAACAGTGGCACCACTAACAGCCATAACCAGTGGAATTCTTCTGACGAAGCGCGCACAGGGAGAAAACAAAGGGATTCATGTGATAAAGTAAATTTATGACATTGGATGGTGAGGTACACTTAATACAAATGAGGCATAACAAAAAGCTCAGGCCTAGAAGATAGCTTAGGACTGAGCTTTTATATTATTGATATTTGATACTGCATCTGAATAACTTATTCCTCTGCTTCCTCCGTGCCTGTGGCATCTCCATCCGGAGTATATTCAATCGAATCACCCTATTCCGAAAAATTTTCAACCGGGCTTTCTGCCATATCAGGAGCTTCCGAACGGATGGAAGAAGCTTCTTCGATTTCCTGTTTATCCGTGGAATTGTTTGTAAGCAATGGCTGAATTTTCTGTAACAGATAGCCTTCGCGAACGCCTTGATAGCTTACGGTTACTGTTTCGACCTCGAACCGTTCCATCAGATAGTGGAGAAGCATCAGGCCCGGAATGATGGTATGAATACGTTCCGGCTCCTGAAGAAGAATGAAATCAATGGCTTCCTTATCACGCTTGCAGAGCTTACGAATCAGTCCCTTTAACTGGTTACGGTCAAAGCTTTCTGCCTGCTCCGGCAATCCATACATGCGAATGCACAGACGAAGTGCGGCGCGGATGGTGCCTCCCACACCAATCATCTGGGCACGAACCGGAAAATCATCCGCAGAGCTTTCGTCAAAGGCCTGCTCAATAGCAGCCTTGATTCGTTTTCTGGATCCTTCTCCCGGAAGAATATTCTTTACGCAGTCATGATAGAGCTTTAAGGAGCCGACCGGAACAGATTCTACCTTTTCCAGCGCACCGTTGGTAAACTGCGCAAGCTCGACACTTGCACCTCCGATGTCAACAAACAGACCATCCTTTACGGAAACTTCGTTGGCTGCGCCGTAATAGCCACATTCTGCTTCGGTTTCACCGGAGAGAACCTCCACGGTAATACCGGTCGTCTGCTGAATCTGCTTTAATGCATGTTCGGTGTTGCTGATGTTACGAAGGGAAGCGGTGGCAAAAACAGAAAGAAAATCAATCTGTAAGCTCG
Source organism: uncultured Clostridia bacterium (assembly GCA_945622055.1). Classification (GTDB taxonomy): domain Bacteria; phylum Bacillota; class Clostridia; order Lachnospirales; family Lachnospiraceae; genus SIG307. Next base: position 8,288 of record CALZBV010000018.1, on the reverse strand, counting down.
CCAGGGTTGTCTGGAAGGTCTGAAGGCTGTGGCAGGCACAGTCGATACCTTCCTGGGATAATGCTCCGTTTACCACAAAGGCTGCAAGGCCGGCCATGATTCTCTTTTTGAACAGAACCTTGAATCCATTTTCTTTCAGGTCATATACGGTGAGCCGGATACTGTTGGAACCCATATCGATTAATGCATACTTCATAAATTTCTACTCCTTATTGTGTTTTAGTTTGTTCATGGCTCCGAGAAACCAGCGTCGGATAGGAAAAGGACGTTTGCCATAAGAGGAGGAATTGGTAGTTCGCGTAACTTTTTTCGATTTATCCGATGTGTTTTTCTCAGAAGCTTCTTCCTCCGATTGTGCAGTGGGGGCAGAAGCGTAAGCCTGCTGATAAAAGGTCTCCTGTGCGTTTGTGGAAGGAGACGGGGAAAAGACACGGACATATTCACCGGAGGGCAGCAATTCACGTGCCTGCTGATTGTCATTTCGCATTGTGAGAAACATTTTATAGATGCGAGTACGTAAGGTTTCGTCCAAAATCGGAGCGGCAACCTCCACGCGTCTTAAGGTGTTTCGCGTCATAAAATCGGCAGAGGAAATGTAAATCTGCTGTCTTTTTGGAAGCCCAAACAGGTAGATTCTGGAATGCTCCAGAAATCTTCCAACAATACTCGTGACGCGAATGTTTTCCGTGGCACCGGGAATTCCCGGTAGTAAACAGCAGATGCCACGTACAATCAGGTCGATTTCGACCCCGGCCTGGGAGGCTGCAATGAGCCGGTCGATGATCACCTTGTCTGTCAGCGAATTAATCTTGACGCCAATGTAGGAGGGCTGTCCCTGACGTGCATAGTTGATTTCTCCGTCAATCATATCCAGGATACGATTTTGCAGACAGCTTGGTGCCACCAGCAAATGTTGTGTGGATTCCGGCGTTTCCCCTTTGGCAAGACTCTGGAATACCGCTGCAGCCTCCAATCCGATTTCTGTATTTGCAGTCATTAAGGAAAGGTCGGTATACAAACGGGAGGTTTTCTCGTTGTAATTACCGGTACCAATTTGCGTATAGTATTCTGTTTTTCCACCGGTGCGTTTCGTAACCAGGCATAGTTTGCTGTGAACCTTATATCCATCTAATCCGTAGATGACCTGACAACCGGCTTCTTCCAGTCGACGGGACCATTCGATGTTGTTTTCCTCATCAAAGCGTGCTTTGAGTTCCACAAGGGCTAACACGCTTTTTCCGTTTTCGGCTGCTTCAATCAGACTTTCGATGATTTTGCTGTGTCTTGCAACACGGTACAACGTCATTTTGATGGAAATGACCTCCGGGTCATTCGCTGCTTCGGAAAGAAAATCCAGAAATGGCTTCATACTCTCATAGGGGTAGGACAGGAGTTTGTCTTTTTCCTTAATCTGTGAAAGGATGGAACGATTTGGCGTAAACTCGGCAGAACGTTGCGGAAAACGTTTTTCGTAGAACAGTTCCGGACGTTGCCGCAACATATCTTGAATCTGGGACAGAAAGCTCAGCTCCAAAGGAGAATGGCTTCGGAAGATAGACTCCGGCTTGGTCTCTGTATAGGTGCACAAAGCTTCCAAAATATCATCGTCGAGCTCACGGGAAAATTCCAGACGCACTGGTGCCAGACGGCGGCGACGTTTGATTAATTTGGCCATGAAATCACGGTAGTCCAGATCTTCGTCGTAAAGTGCATCGGTATCAATATCCGCATTTCTTGTCAGGCGAATCAGGGACTTGGCAATCAGCTTATGGCCGCTGAAAAGCTTCGGGAGAAAATGCAGAATCAGTTCTTCTGAGAGCATATATGCGCCTGACTGTCCCGGTACAGCAATCAGTCGTGGAATCACACCGGCTTGGCAAGGGACAATGCCGAGCTTTTTCTGGTTGTTTTTGCCGGCAAGAACAGCAACCGCATAGATTTCTTTGTTTTGCAGGAACGGAAAAGGCTGACGCCGACCAACCGCACTAGGGGAGGTGAGCGGAAAAATCTCAGTATCAAAGTAGCGTTCCAGTGCATCACTTTCCCTGGAATCCAGCTTTTGAAAATTTACGAGTCGGATTCCGTAAAGCTCCAAAGCTGTTAGTAGTTCGTTGTAGACAGCATCCTTTCGCCGGCTTAGCCATGCTACTGTTTTGTTAATAGCCTTAATCTGTTCCTCGGCAGTCATTCCTGTCTTATTTTCGCGCATGTTTTTGGATAACAGCATCTGATCTGCTAAGGAGCCAACCCGTACCATGAAGAATTCATCCAGGTTGCTTTGATAGATGGAAGCAAAGTTAAGTCTTTCACACAATGGGATATCCGTGCGTTCGGCCTCCTCCAGAACACGTTCATTGAATTTAAGCCAGGACAGTTCACGATTCATGTAAAGTTTCATTGTTCTGTCTCCGTATCTTATGAATTAATTACTTTTCTAGCTTTTATTGTAGTAGTGTTGGAAAAATGGGGAAATCGTATTCATGTAAAGAATTGTGAAATTCATGTAAAGTCGGAAATATATAGGATTCTTCAATGGAAACAAAAGGAGCTGCGCACGAATTACTTAGTGTGACAGCCCCTTTGCTAATTTTAGAGGGGGATTGTACAGCGTCTCATAATTTGGGAAAGAGAACGGTGTACTAGAGATTAGCAATAATACCGTCGCGGATATCATCATTTAATGCATCCACGATACCGAAATCCATCTGCTTGTAGGTCCATGCGGAACGAGCGATGTTTAACTCATCTAAGGCAGCGTGGATGTCCTTGTACCAGTTTAAGGTACTGGTGCGGTCTGCACGGTCAATTACACCGTACTCACCGCAGTAAAGTGGAACATTGTACTTTTCGGCAACATCAACCGCAGTCTGAAACATCTTCTTAAAGTATGCAGAGGACATGGTTCCGGTCAGGCCGACGAATTCGTCATCAAAATCGTTGCCGAATACTTCGTGGGAATCCTTAGCGGTCTGCTCTACGGAAAGAGGGTAGGTCGTCTTGTAGCCCTTTGGCATCTTTGCAACCCACGGCGCATTCTGGTGCGTGAAAATCAGCGGGCTGTAACAGTGGAAGGTAAAGACGATGTTCTCGTCTGCCGGCTTGTCAAGAAGCGTAAGTCCGTAAATGCTGCTGTTGAAAATTCCGCCGATTACAATTTTTTTGCTCTTATTCACCTTTCGAATCTCAGCAATTGTCTCGGCTGCGATTTTGTTCCATGGCTCAGCGGTGGACGGATCGGTAACCTCATTTAGAAGCTCGAAAGCAATGTTGTCATTGTTGCCGTAACGTCTTGTGAACTCAAGCCAGAGAGAAATAAACATATCCTGAAGTCTGCGGTCGGTGAAGAAGCTGCAGTAGCTTTCGTCGTCAAATACATAGCCACAGGTTTTGTGAAGGTCGAGAACAATTTTTAAATTGTTTGCTTCACACCAGGAGATACAGTCATCGATATGACGGAAGCCGCTCTCGATAAATTCACCGGTTTCGGTCTGAACTACATTGTAGTCTACCGGAAGACGGACATGGTCTGCTCCCCAGGAGGCAATCAGGTCAATATCCTCTTTTGTGATAAATGTGTTGTAATGCTCTTCGTTGTAATTTTTTCCGCACTGGGAAATCCAGCCGCCAAGATCTACACCCTTCAAAAAACCTTCAAATGCACGCATAGTAAACTCCTTCTCCAATCTTTAGAATTCCGGATCAATAAGAAAATTAAAATTTATTAACCCGTTCGCTATGATTTCAGTATATAGATTTTTAAAAATAATAATATAACATATTTGATTTTTATATCATCTATTTGTTGAAAAATCCATAGGTCTGTGGTACTATAAAAAGAGAGTTTCAAAATCAGGACGGGAGGTGGAACGCTCTGAACGAGATTAACCGAACTTTGGTAAAGGAAGAACTGTCGGTGCGTGAAAATGAGGTTTTTCATGCACCGATGGATGCTGAGATGCGGTTTTATGACAGCGTAAAACGTGGCGATTATGAGACGGTAAAAAGTCTTTACCGGCCGCTTGGAGGTGAGGGCTTTGGCGTGCTGTCAAAGAATCCGATTCAAAATTTAAAATATCATCTGGTCATTGCAATTGCTTTTATGACCCGATTTTGCATTGAAGGCGGAATGCAGTCTGAAGCGGCATACAGTCTGAGTGATGTTTACATCCGTCAGGCGGACCTTTGCACTACGGAAGAGCAGATACAGAAGCTGCACCGCGAAGCTATCCGGGAATTTACCTTAAAGATGGAGCAGATTGCAAAGGGAAGACGTTTTTGGTCAAAGCCTGTCGTACAATGTAAGGAATTCATTTATGCGAATCTGACGAGAAATTTTTTGATTTCGGAAATGGCAGATACGGTTGGATTTACGGTGCCGTATTTGTCCCGGCTGTTTCATAAGGAAACAGGAATGACGATTCGTTCGTATATTATGAAGCGTCGCCTGGAGGAAGCCGCAAAGCTGCTTCTCTACTCTGATTATGAGGCGGCAGATATCGCACATTTACTTGCGTTTAGTTCCCACAGCCATTTTATTCAGATGTTTAAGAGGGAGTATGGGGTTACTCCGAGACAGTATAGAGAGACAGGGAAAAACAGATTATTATTGCATCAGGAAGGAAAAGGAGAAGGGTATGAAGAAGCTTTGGAATGATGGATGGGAGTTTCAGCGTTTTGAAGTTGGAACGGATGCAAACGAGGTGCAGCAGAAAAAGGAAGGCTGGGCACGTGTGGAGATGCCGCATGACTGGCTGATTTATGATGCAAACAATCTTTATGCGGACGGAGACGGCTGGTACCGCAAATCATTTTCTTATCAGAACGTGGGAAATACGGTTGCTCTGCGATTTGACGGTGTTTACATGAATTCGGAATATTTCCTCAATGGAGTGAAGGTGTTTGAATGGAAATACGGGTATTCCACGTTTGAATTTGACGTGACAGAAGTGCTTTTGGAGGGTGAAAACACGCTTTACGTGAGAGTGCGTTATCAGAGCCCGAATTCCCGCTGGTATTCGGGGGCCGGAATTTACCGCAATGTGTATCGTCTGGACCGTCCGGTCAGTCATCTTGTTTCAGATGGAATCTACGTGCATACCGAAGAGGCCGGAGAGGATTTCATGGTAAAAATCAGCACGGAGGTATCAGGTGCAAAAAACACGAGAGTAGTTCATACATTATCGGATACACGGGGAAATATCGTGTTTTCAGAAGTCGGCAGCTTTGATTTTTTGGAAAATGTCACGGCACAGGGTGCTTCTTACGCGAAATTGCCGGAGGGTGTTTCCGTGAATCTTCTGGAGACAACGGTAAAGAATCCGAAGCGCTGGAGCATGGAGGAGCCGAATCTGTATACGCTTGAGACAAAGCTTCTCTGCGGGGATACGGTGCTGGATACGGTAACGCAGAGGATTGGCTTTCGTACGCTGACCTTTACGACCGACCGGGGGCTGTTTTTGAATGGGGAGCATGTGAAGCTTTACGGAGCGTGTGAACATCATGACCTGGGCTGTCTTGGTGCGGCATTTCGGACGGAGGCGCTTTACAGACAGTTTACGGAGCTGAAGAAAATGGGAGTAAATGCGCTTCGCACCTCCCACAATATGCCGGCAAAGGAGTTTATGGAGCTGGCGGATGAAATGGGCTTTCTGGTTGATGCGGAAGCATTTGATATGTGGGAAAAAAATAAGACCACATACGATTATGCCTGCTATTTTAAGGAGTGGTATCCGAAGGATGTGGCAAGCTGGGTGCGTCGCGACCGCAATCACGCCAGTCTGTTGTTCTGGAGTATCGGAAACGAGATTTATGATACCCATGCGGATGAACACGGAAGAGAAATTACAGAAGCGCTGCGTGATGAAGTAAGAAAGCATGACCCGTTAAAAAATGCTCCGGTCACAATCGGTTCAAACTATATGCCATGGGAAAATGCGCAAAAGTGTGCGGATGTTTTGAAATATGCAGGCTATAACTATGGTGAGAAGTATTATGACGAGCACCATGCGAAGCATCCGGACTGGTATATTTACGGAAGTGAGACGGCCTCTACGACACAGAGCCGCGGCATTTATCGTTTCCCGTATGAAGAGCCGGTACTTTGTGATGAGGATGAGCAGTGCTCTTCGCTCGGAAATTCCACCACAAGCTGGGGGGCAAAGTCAACGGAATATTGTATTACGATGGATCGTGATGCAGGGTATTCTGCAGGACAGTTTATCTGGACCGGTTTTGATTACATTGGAGAACCTACCCCGTACAGCACGAAGAATTCTTATCTCGGGCAGATTGACACGGCAGGTTTTTGGAAGGATGCTGCTTATTTGTATCAGGCAGAGTGGACGGATTACAAAAAGGCTCCGATGGTGCATGTTTTTCCGTACTGGGATTTTTCCCTCGGTCAGCTCACGGATGTAAGAGTCTGCTCGAACGCACCGGTTGTGGAACTTTTCGTGAACGGCATTTCACAGGGAAAATACCACATTGACCATGAAAAAGGAACGCAGCTGACCGGAAACTGGAAAGTACCCTATGCGCCGGGCAGTCTTACGGCTGTTGCCTACGATGAAAACGGACAAGAGGTGGCCCGTGAGACCGAGTATTCCTTTGGAGACCCGAAAACGATTCGCCTGCAGGCAAATAAGCCGGAGCTTAGCGCCAACGGAACAGATTTAATCTTTGTGGAAATCGACACATTGGATGAAAACGGACATCCGGTCCGAAATGCAAGAAACCGCATTCATGTTTTGGTAAGCGGGGCCGGACGGCTGGTAGGACTTGACAATGGCGACAGTACGGATTACGACCAGTATAAGGCAACAAACCGCAGACTTTTTTCCGGTAAGCTTCTTGCCGTAATTGCTGCAACCAGAGAGACCGGTTCTATCTGCGTCACGGCTTCCTCCGCAGGACTTGGGGAGGCAACACTGATGCTTTCGGCAAAGGCGCCGGCTGGCGGGGTTGTGGAAGGAACGACGGATTTCTTTGTGGACAATCCGGCGAGTGAGGCAGAGTATTTTGCTGCGCTGGAAAAGAAAGAAGGAGCAGAAACCGTACAGCGTCTGCGTGAGAAAATGGCAACTGAGGTTCCGGTACGCCGGATTGATATTTCCTGTGAGGGGGAGCATGTGCTTTCGGAAGGCAGGACAAAGGCAAAGCTTACGGCGAAGATTCTTCCGGAAAATGCAACCTATCGTGATATTTTGTGGCGTCTGACCAGCAACGGCGGAGTGGATGCGAATTTTGCAACGATGACGGACGAAGCAACGGGAAGGACAATAAAGAGTACCCAGACCGGAGCTGCGCTGGGAGAATGCGTGATTTTGAACGCAATTGGTGACGGTAACCTGAAGGTGCGCTGTAATGCAGCCAACGGCGAGAAGAAGCCGCGTGTGATTTCAGAGCTTGAATTTGAAATCAGGGGTCTTGGACAGACTGCCCTTGACCCATACGGCTTTGTAGCAGGGGCGCTGTATTCGAGAAGCATCGGAACGGTAACGAACGGAAATGAGCACGGTGTTGCGACGATGCGGGATGGGAAGACCACGATTGTTTTTGAACGGGTTGATTTTGGAAGCTTTGGCTCGGATGTGATTACGCTGCCGATTTTCGAGCTGGGCAGCAAACGTCAGGAAATTGAAATCTGGAGAGGCGTTCCGGGAGAAGAGGACAGCAAGAAAATCGACACGGTCATTTACCATGTTCCTTCCATCTGGAATACCTATCAGGAAAGAACCTATGTGCTTCCGGAGCGGTTTGTGGGAATGCAGACCATCAGCTTTGTGATGACGGATAAGCTTCATCTGAAGGGCTTTTCCTTTGAGAAGAAGGAAAAGGCGTTTGAACGGCTGTATGCAACGGAATGTGACACCCTCTATGGAGATTCCTACACCATTGGAGAACGTGAGATTACCGGAATCGGAAATAACGTGACGCTTGGCTTTGAACATATGGATTTTGGCGAAAAGGGCATCAGAAGACTTGTGATTAGCGGAAGAAGTACGCTTGCGAAAAATACGATTCATGTCCGCTTCCGTCAGAAGGGTGAGGATGTGAACCGGATTGCAGAATTTACTGGCTGTGCGGAGTATACCGAAAGAAGCTTTGAGATGCCTGAGATTACCGGGGACTGTACCGTAAACTTTGTGTTTTTGCCGGGCTGTAATTTCGATTTTACGTGGTTTCGTTTCGAGTAGCCGAAATGAAAAGTGTAGTCAATTTCGGAAAACAGTATATGAAATCAAATATTAATGCGGATTTTCGTTGACTTTGCCGAAAAATAAAAGTAT
>CALZBV010000017.1 GCA_945622055.1 uncultured Clostridia bacterium | reverse complement strand
TAGCGGTATGTACGATTCTTACCAGCTTCTTTTAAAGAAGATGTGTCCCTCAATCTGATACCAGGAGGAGAAGCGGGGCCATTCATCATGCTCATCTACGTAGTAATCTGCGTGGAAGAAGAGGAAATCACCGATGTTGTTTTTTCCGGCAAGGGCTTCCTTGCAGGCAGAGTAGCAGTCGTCGATATTTCGTGTGCGGTAACGGTCTATGTAAAGATATCCCGTAAACTGCCCCGGAGCCGAGACTACATCAAAAATGGTATCTCCCCAGCGACCGCTGTACAGGCGGTTCAGGATAACATTTGCAACCGCAAGCTTTCCGTCATAAGGCTCCTCATTTGACTCGGCTGCAACGACAAGTGCAAAAAGCTCGAGCTCCTCGTCTGTGATGAGAATCGGATCACGGTAGGTAACCGGAATACTCTTAAGGTGTGCCTTTTCAATCTTTGCGGCGCGTTCCGCTGCCGCAATCTGCTCTAATGTCATCGCTTCCTTCTGATTGCAGACCAGCTCCACGTATTCGTGGTACAGATAGGCAACCGTATCGGCAGAATACCGGATTGCAATCCATTCCTTATTTGATTTGGAAAGGATGACCGGAAATGCATTTTTGTATGTTGCAGTACCAAGAATCGCACAGTTCGTGTTCGGTTCGGAACGTACATTCATGGAGTCAGCGGTTACTACGGCATTGTATGCGGTAATCTTGTCTGCGTACTGTCTGGCGTTGTCACCCTGATACAGATACTCCGAGAAAATGTATCCGGTTGCCTGGCCGGAGGAAATGTGTGTCCATTCGCCCTCGGTTCCGAGGACATCCGCAATACCGTCTGCATACAGCTTACCGATAATCGGAGTGTCGGTTGAAGCGCCTTCACGGATATTTACAAAATCATCTACCCTGGCAATAGCCTTTGCAAACGGATAAGCTTCCGGTGTCGGGGTGGCAGTCGGCGTCGGAGTTGCGGTCGGTGTCGGGGTAGCAGTCGGCGCTGGAGTTGCAGTCGGTACCGGAGTTACGCTCGGTGTCGGAGTTGCAGCCGGAGTCGGCGTCATGGTTGGTTCCGGTGTATCGGTCAGAGCCGGTGCAGCTACACCGGACTTCGTCGGCTCCGGTGTCATATCCGGATGCTTCGTCGGTTCTTCTGTCCGGGAGTTTGCCGGAGCATCACCGGAAGGCTTTGCATATACCGGAAGATCCCCCACCAGTAAAATCAGAAAAAAGCTGACACAGCAGATGAGTGCCGTTATTATGCGGTGCTTTTGTTTTTTCATAGAAATCCCCTATCTGGTTGAAATAAATCATGCAGGTTTAGCTGCTACTATTTTCCATTACCAAAGAATTATATCATAACATCTCAGTCTTGCAAAGGAGATTTTGTTAAAAATACGGAAAGAAAATGAAAAAAACAAAAATGATTTCTCACCGGCAACTTGTAAAACTGCTTATTATCGCATTGTTTTCCCTATATTTGCTAGACTTTGACCGAAAAAGGTGGTATAATAATATCGTTACTATACTGATATTAATTGAATATATGACCGGAGAGGAGAACAGGAATGAGTACAAAGGAAAATTATCCTGCTACGGCAGAAGATGAGCATAGTATTCGTCCGGAGGAGAGCAGGGAGAAGGCTACTGACGGGTTTGAACTTTCGGAACAGATGATGGCAGATGTGGACGAGGCCGATTTTATACCGAGTGATTCCGAAGAGGATACGGAGGCTGCGATTTTTGAGGTAGATTATGAGAAGATTCAACAGCAGGAGGAACGAGAGGAAGCGTTTTGGCGACGCCTGAGAAAAATGAAGCTGTCACGTCTTTCCTGGACGCTGATTGCCTGTGCTGTTGCAATGTTTGTTATCATGGGTGCGTTTTATATTTTCCAGGCGAAAGCGACCACTAAAAAGCTTGAACGCATCTATCTGAAGGAGGAGCTGAGTGGCTATGCAATGTCCACGGCCAGTGCATTTGCAGCTTATGTGCACGGTGATTTTTCCTTCGAAGACGGTGTACTGAAAAAGGGTGATACCACTCTGGAGGCGATGTATGAGTACCTCGATGAGTTCGGCAGAAAAACAGATACCGTGCTGAGGGTTTACTTTGGAACGGAATGCGTGATGACGACAGAGGTTGGCGAAGATGGCAAAAGAGCCTCTGCTGCACTGGACAATGCCGTGTATGATGAGGTAAGAAAGAGTAACTATTACTTCCAGCCGGACAAAAATGAAAACGGACGTAAGGTTAGCTTTTACTGCTATCCACTGATGCAGGAGAGTACCGGAGAGACAATCGGAGCGGTTTACTGTGAGAAGGTGCAAAACGGGGAAAATGAAACGATGAAGAAGGCTTCCCTCAATATGATACTTGGCGGAACAGTGCTGGGACTTCTTTGTGTACTTGGCTGTGCTGCAGTTATTCTGAATATCATGACTGCCATCCGGAAAGCAGTAGACAACCTTCAGGAGATTACGGAAGGAAACCTGGTAGTAAAGTTTAGCGACCGCGTGAAAAAGAGAAATGACGAGGTTGGTTCCATTGTACGTGCCATTGACAGTCTGGTGGAACGGCTGAACAAAACGGCGGACGGACTGAGTACTTCCTCGGAAGCGCTGAATGAGTTTTCCGAGCTTTTGCATGAGAGTATGACAAAGATTTCCGGGACGGTTGAGGGGGTAAACATCGCAATCGAGGATATCGCCAAGGGTGCCACCTCCCAGGCCGGTGAGACGATGCAGGCAAACAACCGCGTAGCAGAGATTGGAGCAGTAATCGAATGTACTGCTGCTGAAGTGGAACAGCTGAGTGACAGTGCCAGGAAAATGGATGAAATCAGCATCAATGCAGATACGACTCTTCAGGAGCTTCTGCTTATCAGTAAGGAAGCAGACGATGCAGTAATTGAAATCCGACATCAGACAGACCGTACGAACAAATCAGTACAGCAGATTCAGAGGGCAACCGATATGATTACGGAGATTGCAAGCCAGACGAATCTTCTTTCCCTGAATGCTTCTATTGAGGCAGCAAGAGCAGGGGAGGCCGGACAGGGCTTTGCTGTTGTTGCTGATGAGATTCGCCAGCTGGCAGAGCAGTCGAAGGCTTCCGCAGAGGAGATACGTGATATTGTTGAGGAGCTGATTAACAACTCCGATAACAGCGTGAAGAAGATGAACGGAGTATCGGAAAGCATCAATACACAGAACGATAAGCTGGACGAGACGTTAAAGGTATTCGGTGAACTTTCTGCAGAGATTTCGGCAGTTATGAAGGCAATCAAGGAAATCGCGAAGCAGACGAAGGAGCTCTCCAGGACCCGTGAGAGTGTTGTCGGTATTGTTGAAGATCTGGCAGCAATTGCCCAGGAGAATGCCGCAAGTGCAGAAGAAACCTCTGCCTCCATGTATGAGGTCGGAAGTATTGTTGAGGAGTGCAGAACACGCACAGAGGAGCTTAATGCACTGAAGGAGGAGCTTGCGCGGAGGGCAAAGTCCTTCAGAAAAGAATAATTGGTTAAAACCGGGAAACACTGGTGTATCAAAGGATACGCAGTGTTTCCTGTTTTTAGGAGGAATGTATGGAATTATTGGAGTTTTTAAGTCAGACGGTAACACCGTATCATTGTGTTAAAGCAGGTGCAGAGGAGTTAGTGCAGGCAGGGTTTACGGAACAGAAGCTGACAGAGGTGATAAAGCCTTTGCCGGGCGGAAAGTATTTTATTAAGGTATACGGAACCGGGTTGATTGCGTATACCGTAGCAGAGGATTTTTCAGCCGGGGATGGACTTAAGCTTGCGGTAGCACATACCGATGCGCCGTGCCTCAGAGTGAAGCCGAAGGCAGAGCTTTTGATGGGAGAGTATAAACGCCTTGATGTTGAGGTATATGGAGGAGCCATTTTAAATACATGGTATGACCGTCCGCTTTCCATTGCCGGAAAGGTGATGCTTCGCGGTGCTTCTGCGTTTGAACCAGAGGCTGTTCTGATTGATGTGAAGCGTCCGCTGCTTACGGTTCCGAATCTTGCCATTCATATGAATCGTGAAGTGAATAAGGGTGTGGACTACAAGCCGCAGAGAGACCTGCTTCCGCTTCTTGGAATGGTTTGTGAGGGCGAGGAAAAGGAGCCGTATTTCCTTAGCCTGCTTGCAAAAGAGGTGAACGCTTCTGTAGACGATATTCTGGATTTTGATATTACGGTTTATTGTCAGGAGGAGCCATGCTATCTTGGCGAAAGGGAGGAGTTTATTTCCTCACCGCGTCTGGACAACCAGCTCTCCTGTTATGCGCTGTTACAGGCAATGAAGAACGGAACGCACAAAAAAGGAATTCACATGGCGGTGCTGTTTGATCATGAGGAGATTGGAAGCCGCTCGAAGCAGGGGGCAGACAGTGCGTTGACGGAAATCGTTTTGGAGCGGATTTATCACGCGCTTGGTGCCGGTAAGGAGGAGCTTGCACAGGCAGCGGCAAAGGGAATGATGTTGTCTGTGGACGGCGCGCATGCGGTGCATCCGAATCGTGCGGAAAGCTATGATCCGGTGAATCGTGCGTTTCTGAATCAGGGTGTTGTGTTTAAAATGAACAGTAGTCAGCGGTATGCATTTGATTCGGAAGGTTTTGCGATTTTGCAGGCGCTTTGTGAGGAGGAAGGCATTGCATTTTGCAAATTTGCGAATCACAGTGACATAGCCGGGGGTTCCACACTTGGGCCGATTTTGTCTTCCTGGATTCCGATGCGTGCAGTTGATCTCGGGGTACCGATGCTGGCGATGCATTCTGCAAGAGAACTGGCCGGAAGAGCGGATGCTGTGGCGCTTGAGAAGCTGGTTACGGCATTTTACCGCTGATTGTCGGAGAAAACAGCTCCGGTAATTTACTCCAAAACTTGTGAAAAGCAGTACTGGGGAAACGCTGATGAAAGCGTTTCCACGCCGAATTTGCGTAGCGAAGCTACAATTTCTACTGCAAATTCGTGCGATCCGCCGGAGGCTTCTAGGGAAGCACTGAATTAATCAGTGCTTCCCTAGATAAATACAATAGTGACAGGAAGGGTAGGACAGGATGAACCTGATTAATATAGAAAATGTTTCAAAAAGCTTTACGGAACGGGTGCTTTTTCAGGACGTGTCACTTGGCATCAATGAGGGCGACCGGATTGGAATGATTGGTATCAACGGAACCGGAAAGTCCACATTTCTGAAGCTGATTGCCGGACTTGAGGAGCCGGATTCGGGAACGATAATCAAAGGAAAGGACGTCCGTATTGCGTATTTGCCGCAAACTCCTGTGTTTTCTGAAGAAAAGACGCTTCTGGAAAATGTCACCTTTGGACTGATTCACCCGGAGGAATACCGGGATATTGCCGGCGAAGCCGCTGCAATGCTTCGAAAGCTTGGAATCGAAGAGCTTCATCAGTCACCTTCGGTCCTTTCCGGTGGACAGCGGAAGCGCGCTGCACTGGTACGTACACTTCTGATGCCTGCGGACGTTCTTTTGCTGGACGAGCCGACGAACCACCTGGATGCGGCGATGACAAACTGGTTGGAGGAGTACCTGAGGAAGAACGGTAAGGCACTGGTTATGATTACGCATGACCGCTATTTTCTCGATAAGGTAACAAACCGCATCGTAGAACTGGATAAAGGAAAGCTGTATTCCTACAAGGAAAATTACACGGGCTTTCTGCTTTTAAAGGCAGAGCGGGAGGCGATGCAGCAGGCGACGGAGCGTAAGGCGAAGAGTCTGTACCGTGAGGAGCTTGCATGGATGATGCGCGGTGCACGTGCGCGTTCTACCAAGCAAAAGGCACACATTGAGCGTTTTGAGGCATTAAAGAATCGTGACAAAATAGTGATGGATGGTTCGGTGGAAATCAGCGCCCTGTCCCAAAGACTCGGAAAAAAGACCATTGAGGTTTCCGGACTATGTAAGTCCTTTGGAACCAAAAAGCTTGTGGAGGATTTCAGCTATATTTTTCTTTCTACGGACCGGATTGGGATTATCGGAGCGAATGGCTGCGGAAAAAGCACGTTTTTAAAAATGATTACGGGAAAGCTTGCGCCGGATGCCGGGATAATTGAGCATGGAACAACGATTCGGGTGGGCTATTTCATGCAGGAAAACGAACCGTTGCCGATGAAGGAGCGGGTCATTGATTCGGTGCGTGCGGTGGCGGAATATATTGATACGCCGGAGGGGAAGGTAACTGCCTCCGGAATGTGTGAGAAGTTTTTGTTTGACGATGCGATGCAATATACGCTCATTGAAAAGCTGTCCGGAGGAGAGCGCCGCCGTCTTGCCCTGCTTCATGTACTGATGGCTGCGCCAAACGTTTTGATTCTGGATGAGCCGACGAATGATCTGGACATCAGCACGCTGACGATTTTGGAGGAATATCTTCAGACCTATGCCGGAATTGTGATTGCAGTATCGCATGACCGTTATTTTCTGGACCGTGTTGCAAACCGTATTTTCTCGTTTGAAGGCAATGGAGTGATTCGCCGGTACGAAGGAAATTATTCTGACTATGCTGCTGTGTGTGAACGGGAAGGAAGACAGGTTTATTCCTCGGAGATTGTTTCGGTAACAGCGGAAAAGCAGGAAAGCACCAGTCGGGACACCTGGAAAAAGAAGGAGCAGAAGCTGAAGTTTTCTTACAGGGAGCAAAAGGAATACGAAACGATTGACGATGATATCGCAAAGCTGGAGGAGACAATTGCCTGTCTGGAAAAGGAGATGACGCAGGCTGCCACCAATTACGGAAAGCTTCAGGAGCTTTCCGCGCAAAAGGAAAAGGCGGAGGCACTGCTGGAAGAAAAAATGGACCGCTGGGTATATTTAAATGATCTTGCGGAGCAGATTGCAAAACAGGGCTGAGAAAGCACGGATATTCGGCTTTTCCGGGTATTACAAGACGTGTGCAGCGTCGGTAATGACATGTTACGGGAAAATCAGGGCATAGCGCAGATGGTCTTCGAAGCGTCCGTTAATCTGATGCGAGCTGTGGGCAATTCCTTCATAGATAAACCCAAGACGTTCCGCGAGGTGGATAGAAGGAAGGTTTTGCGGCATAATATCGGCTTCTACACGGTGCACCCGAAGGTCTTGGTGGAGCTCTGAAAGTAAAAGCTCTAAGGCTTCTTTCGCATAACCGCATCCGGTGAAGGCTTCATCCAGCTTATAACCGATGTGACAGGAGCGGTCTTCTCCCAGGGAAATGTGGGAAAAGCTGATCGTGCCGATGATGTTTTCCGGCGCCTCCTTTCGGAAGAGATAGTACCTGAGGTAGCTTCCCTTTAAGGAAGCCTGAAATTCGGCATAAAGAACCTGCTGTTGAAAAGCAAGTGTATAAAAATTGTCATGGCGCTTTGGTTCCCAGCGTGAGAAAAAATCACGGTTGGCGTTCTGAAAGGTCAGTAGCCGGGAAGCATATTCTTCGTTGCAAATGCGCAGAAAAAGACGATTGCTTTCATATTCCAGTTGCATGATAATCCCCCAAAAGATTAGTCGGTACCACGAAGGAGTACGCGGTCAAAGTAAGGTGTCAGCAAATCCTGAAAGGCACGAAGCTCCTTGGCAGAGTAGCCGGAGAGTCCGGTACCAATCAGGCTGCCGGAGTTCTCAAACGCCTGAAGCGCATAGGTTGATGAGCCCTTGAGCCATTCTCCGATGGCAAGAAGGTCTTCCTTTGTATGAAAATTACGTACCACGGTAGTTCGGAATTCGTACGGAAGTCCGGAGTTTTGAATCAGCCGGACACTTTCTTCAAATGCAGAAAAGCGAACAGAGGAGAGACCTGCGGTTTCGGCGTAACGTGCCGGACAGTTTTTAATATCCATGGCGATATAATCTACAAGCCGGTCGTTGATTGCTTTATTGATGATTTCTGGACGGGTTCCGTTGGTGTCGAGTTTGACCAGGTAGCCAAGGTCCTTGCACTGACGAAGAAATGCCAAAAGATCCGGCTGTAACGTCGGTTCACCGCCGGTAACACAGACACCCTCTAACGTACCTGCCCGTTTTTCGAGGAAACGAAGAATCTCGTTTGTATCGATTTCAGGTTCATTTTCCGGACAAAGAACCAAAGATGCGTTATGGCAAAACGGGCAGCGCAGATTACAATGCCCCGTAAAAAGCGTACAGGCAAGATGCTCCGGATAATCAAGAAGAGTTAATTTATTTATTCCGTGAAATTCCATAAGAAACCTCCAATACAGTGCATTCTATCTTAATTATATGGATAAATTGCCTGAATTGCAAGCAAAAGAGTCCGAAAGTCCTGCAAAGACTACATGGGGATTTTGTGGAATACATGATGTTTGAAATAAGCAGTAGTTGACAAGTGTTTCCTGTTTTTGGGGTACACCATACGTTTTATAACGCAATCTGCAGCATTTTATGCAGAAGATGAGATGCTGAATCCAAACAGATTGCGAAATGTGGAGATAAAATGGAGATTGAGCGCAAATTTACGATAAAAAGACTTCCGGAACAGTTGGAAAGCTATCCGAAGAAGGAATTGGAACAGGGGTATTTATGTAAGAAGCCGATTATACGTGTGCGAAGAACGAAAAAAAACGGGAAGGAGAGCTATATTCTCTGCTACAAATCTAAGCTTGGGCTGGAACAAAAGGAAGATGCCCTGGCGAATGTCTGTGAAGAGGTGGAGCTGGGGCTTACCAGGGAGGCATATGAGACACTTCTTAGCAAGGCAGAGGGCAGGATTATCACGAAAACGCGCTATTTGATTCCGTACGGAGCATACACGATTGAGCTTGATGTGTTTGGCGGAGTTTATTCCGGACTTCGATTTGCCGAGGTGGAATTTCCAAGTGAGGAGGAGGCAAATGCTTTCTTGCCGCCGGACTGGTTTGACCGGGATGTGACCTTTGACCGGAGGTTCCGTAACAATCATCTTGCCATGGGAGAAAATGCGCCGGAGGAATTGAGGGCGGACGGATATCTGGAGGAACGCTGAGGATCTGATATAGTATAGCAAAAATAGAGGGGCGAGATTAGTCGCCCCTTTTTAGCTTTAAATTAACTTGTATGCTTTGGCAATCCAAATTAGCCAAGCTTGTACGGAACCGGCTGAATGGTGCCGTCTTCGTTGTAGTGAATCTCGGTGAACTTAACGTTACGTCTGTGATTGATGCCGTTTGAAAGCTCACAGTCATGGTAGAAGAGATACCACTTTCCGTTCCACTCAACGATGGAGTGATGGGTTGTCCAGCCAAGTACCGGCTCTAAGATGCGTCCACGGTAGGTGAACGGTCCCATCGGGCTCTTTCCGGTAGCGTAACACAGGTAATGGGTATCACCGGTAGAGTAGGAGAAGTAGTATGTATCCTTATACTTGTGCATCCAGGACGCTTCGAAGAATCTGCGATCGTGATCGCCGGCCTTTAACGGGTTTCCGTTCTCGTCTAAAATCAGAATCTCCTGTGGAGCAGACTTGAAGCCAAGGAGATCGTCGGTAAGCTCTGCTACCTGCGGTCCAAGTGCGTTTGCATCGTCTGCAAGCGGAGCCGGATTTTCTACGTATTCACCGGTCTGCCACTTCTCGAGCTGACCGCCCCAAAGACCACCGAAGTACATGTAGTACTTTCCGTCATCGTCCTGAAGAACTGCCGGGTCAATACTGAAGCTGCCCTGAATGTAGTTCTCTTCAGGAGTAAACTTACCTGCCGGGGTATCAGAGGTAGCAACACCGATACGGAAAATGCCGTTCTTATCTCTTGCCGGGAAGAAAAGGTAGTACTTTCCGTCCTTTTCTGCTGCGTCCGGAGCCCACATCTGACTGCTTACCCACGGAACATCCTTCTCGTGTAAAACCTCACCGTTATCTACGCACGGTGCATCTAAGGAATCCATGGAAAGAATGTGGTAGTCAGCCATCTGGTACTCGTCGCCGTTATCATTGTCCTCACCGTCGTGCGGTAAATCGTGAGACGGATAGATGTAAAGCTTGCCATTAAATACGTGAGCAGACGGGTCTGCGGTAAAAATATGAGAAACTAATGGTTTATTCTGTTCTGCCATAGGTCTATCTCCTTTTCGTTTTAAGTCATTATGAGAACAGCGGTATCGTAGTCTTCGGTACCGCTGTTCTGAAAGGGGAATTTAGATGATTAGTTTAAAGAATCAACAAGCTTCTTTAATGCTGCAAGAGCCTCATCCGGAAGCTTATCATAGCCATCCTTCTTCGTTGCGAAATCTTCAACAGCCTTTACACGGGTCTGCATAGCAGCCTTGAGCTCAGCCTTGTAGGAAGCATCGTTGAAATCCGGAACAAACTTGTCGGAGGTTCTGCCGGACCAGTCGTTCATGATCTCGATGTCTTCAAACGGTCCCCACTTCTCGAAGGAAGCCTTACCCTCTACAATCGTCTCGAGGATACCAAGGGTATCAGCCGGCTTAACCTTCTGACCCATGAAATCACCGGTGTTAACGATGTAGCAGGCAACGTTCTTCTCCTCAACAAGCTTCTTGAACTTCTCGTAGTCATTTACAAGCGGGTAGGTACGGAACGGGTTAGCGTACGGTACGATACGGATTGCATTTAAGTCAGTACCTGCTGCAACACGCTCTGCAGAGGAAGTCTTGGTTGCAAGCGTTGCACCCATTACGGAAGCAAGAGCAGCACCCTTTAACTTAACTACCGGCGGGATGGTAGGATCCTTCATGATCCAGAAAATAGCATTAACCGGGGCGTCAATCTTATCTACACGGTTCGGGGACCAGAGCTTGGACTTGATTGCACGGCCATTACCGTTACGGATATCCTCGGTTACGAGCTGAACCTTACCCTCTTCATCAAGAGTAGCGGAGCAGTTCTGTGCGGAAAGCAGATACTTGTTGTCCGGGCAGCCGGTCGGGTAGTCTGCAGTCTTATCGAAATAGGTCGGCTCAAGAGCGATGGAAGCACAGGTATCGGTATTGATGATGAAAGCGTCATCGTGAAGAACCTTGATACCACCGAACGCATCGTACTTTCCGGAGTGCTTAGCATGGGTAAGCGTGGACTTACCGGAGCCGGACAGACCGTATACGGAAGCAACGAACTTCTTGCCACCCTCTAAGGAGTATTCCTTCTGACCACCGTGGCAGGAAGCATAACCATTGCGGTTAGCTATAGCCCAGGCCATGGTAAGGGTACCCTTCTTGTGCTCACCGAAGTATCTCATACCAAGAATTGCTGCGCA
This sequence comes from uncultured Clostridia bacterium, assembly GCA_945622055.1. GTDB lineage: Bacteria > Bacillota > Clostridia > Lachnospirales > Lachnospiraceae > SIG307. Next base: position 8,191 of record CALZBV010000017.1, on the reverse strand, counting down.
GTTCTCGTTGGTATCGAAATAGCAAAGAGTAAGCGGATCGCTTAAGCAGCTGTAATCAACATCCGGACGATTTCCCGGCATCCACTGCGGATCGGAGAAGATATAGATATCAGCTTCCTTGCCATCACCGATTGCCTTGGAATTCTTGTACATCTTCACGTACTCGTCGGACATATACTGGAAGTTAATCATCCAGTTGTAAAGGATATTCTCTTCGCCTTCCGGAATAAGCAGGTGAGCCTTAACCATGAACTCCGGATCAAGACCTACGAAGCATTCAGCATGATACATCGTCTTCCAACGGGTCTCATAAACAGCGTCCATAATAACCTTGTCAAGCTTAGCATCATCAACGCCCGGCTCGCCCTTAATACGACGTGCAGCAGCATAACGACCGGTAACAGCACCGTCGTTGAATAAAAGAACCTTTGCGTCTTTTTCAAGACCGAACTCCTCGCCTCTGTAAACCGGCATATCGGTTACGATGGTTCCCGGGGAATTCTTTGCAAGATCATACGCTTCCTTTAAGGTATTAACCTTAACTACGTTGTTGCCATAGAAAGCAGCTTCGATGATGGAACGGGTCTTGGAAAAACCAACCTTGCCAGCACCGATTTCCTCATGCTTGTAATAAGCCTTTGTTGACATGTGAAAATCCTCCTGTTTGTAATAAAATTGTATCTATACTCAGGAGCCTTTGACGGCTACCTGAAATAACTACCAAACCTACACCGAATTAATTATATCTTGCCCCGTTGTAAATGTCAAGGTGCAAAATGGAAAGAAAGACGGTTACAGTATTCGTCCAGTTTTTGCTTTAAAAGTGCAAAAGGAGCAGGTCCGGTTTCCATCAAAAAAGTATGAAACGGTAACAGTGACGCATCCGGACCGGCCTGCTCCAGATATTTCTTTTGTAATTCCATAAATTCCAGATAACCGACGGAGTAGGGCAGATAAATTCCCGGTTCGGCAAGCTGCTTGTAATAAACCTCGATGGCGCTTTCGGAGGAAAGACCGTAGTCCTTTAGAAAGCGGAGTACCGTGTCCTTTTCTTCCCCGCGATAGTGAATTTTGATGTCGGAAAGACTGTAAAGACAAAGTCCTGCCAGCTGCTCCGCAGCTAAAAACTCCCGAAGCTCATCCGAGCAGTCGGCGTAGTGGTACGAAAAAAGCTCGGCATAGGTGGCCCAGCCTTCCGCATATCCGGTGTAGTTAAGCAGCATTCGCAACGGATGTAGCTGTTTGGCGGCAAAATAGGTGTTCTGGTAAAGGTGTCCCGGATAGCCCTCGTGTGCAAGGGTGGAGAAAAGAGCATTTCTCTCGCATTTTTTGGGATTCAGGTAGATTACATTTTCGGTGTAGCCGTCTATCGGAGGAATAAGGTAAAGTGCAGGGCTGATATATTCCGCCAGAGAAGGGTGGATTAACGAAACACGGCAGGTGGTTTCTGCGGAGGCCGGAAAATCGGATTTCATTTTTTCACGGAGAGAATCCAAAAGAAGCCCACATTCAGAAACGGTAGGAGCATCGGTAGTCCCGGTAAAGCCGTATTTAAGAAAATGCTCCAGCTCCGTCTGGAGTTCGGCATCCTTGCTTAAGGTTACCATGGTCAGCAGGCTGTTAAACAGACAGGAGCTTAACATCTCCTCAAGCTCATCCAGACTCCGGTCGGAGCCTGTTTTTTGTCGTACCAGTGCCTCATAGCAAACGCTTCCGTTTGGAAAGTTGCAAAGACCTCTTGGAGGAACAGACGAATCCGAAAGACCGGCCAGGGTGTCCCGCAGAGTTTCATAAGCCGGAAGCACGCAGGTAAAGACGAGCTTCTGGTTACGCATGCAAAGCTCTGCAATCTGTGTTGCGGAGAGTGTCGGAAGGGAAGTCAGGCGGTCACGAAAGCCTGCAATCAGCAGATTTTGCTCCGGGTGTGCCAAAAAGTCATCACATTGGTTGCAGATACGGGTCAGTACCTGCTCACATGGGGTAAAGCCGGCGTTTGCGCGCTCCTGCTCAAAGGAAGCGAGTTCCGAAAAAAAACGCGGCAGATCCGCAAGGAGCAAAAAATAGTTTTCCACATCGGAAAGTGACGAGAAACGATATTCCGACAAAAGCACCGGAAGCTGTACCTGCAGTCCGGTGGTAGGTCCGAGCGGGGAAAGGTAAAGCTCTAAATCCTTTTGGAGCAGGGATGTCTGGAGTGAATGGTCCAAAAGATCATAAAGAAAACGGTCCGCTTCGGATAAGGAATCCCGTGAAAACGAGTGCAATCCGCTAAGCAGCAGCTCTGTTTGTTCTGCGGATTTTTTCAGGGCTGCTTCGCTATAGGAGCCAAAGGAAACCGGAGGACATTCGATTTGAAGCTTTTCCGGGTGAAGAATTGTGTAATGGAGGGAGAGGCTGTCGGAAGCGGCAAGCTCCCGAAATAAAAGGGTGGAAAAGTCGGAGAAAGACCCGGCATGTAGCAGGACCTGTACCGGGGAAGAACTGTCCGGTGACGGTGTAGGGGCTGGGGTAACGACAGACGGCGCTTCCGGCAGAGGTGGACAGGAGACTTTGTCCCGGCGGCAGCCGGGACCGGAAAATATGATCAGAAAAAAACAAAGCAGAAGGAGGAAGCGTCCGTGTTTTTGGGAAAGAAGCGGGCAGTGTTTCCGGGAGGATTTCCTGTTGGTACAACGGTATGTATGAGACAACATAAGCACTCCGAAAGAAAGGTTCATTTCTAGTCTATTCGCGTAAAAGAGGGTGCATGTGTAAAGATTTCAGGGAAACCTGCCGAAATATGAAGTGAGAAAACGGAATTAAGGGAGGCGTTACAGATGAACGGAATCCATGGAATATTCGGAGAGCAGGCGCAGGAAAAATCATCGGTACAACGTTCTTCCACAATCCCGGAAAAGGATGCGGGATTTGCAGCACAAGTCGCCAGGGAAGGCGGTAAAACCAATATTACGGTTAGTGTTTCAGAGGGAGCTGTCGGCAATGTGGAGGAAGAGCTCTGCTACGGCGATGTGAGAAAAGAGAAAAAAGAAGGACAGGAAGCTGTCCCGGAGGACGAGAAAGAAAAAGAGCTTGGAGAATCTGCGGAGAAGCTGACCGCGGACGATTACGATGCCCTGGCAAAGGAAGGAATTGCGGCAGAAGACTTAACGGCAGATGAGCTTACGCGTGCGATTGAACGGCTCCGGCTCGGCCGGGAGCTGAAGCTTCGGCAGATAGAAGCAAAAAGTGAGCGTCTGGTGGAAGAACAGCGAGAGGCCGTTGCGATTGCAAAGCGTGTCTTAAAGGGAAGTCCGGCTTCAGAGTATATTGCGGAAAAGCTTGTAAAAATGGGGCTTCCGGTTACGGAAAGCACCGTGCATAAGGTTTATGAGGCAGTGGAATTTTCCGGCAGCCTCTCTGAGATGACCGAATCCATACAGTATTATCTGGTCAAGTTTAAAAAAGAGCCTACCATAGAAAATGTATATATGGCGCAGTACAGTGCCGGAACCGTGAAAGCAACCCCGGTATCTGATGCGGTGTGGGAGCGGCTTACGGTTTCCGCCAACCAGGTTCTGGTACGTGCAGGACTTCCGTTAAATGAGGAGAATTTATCCAATGCGCGCTGGCTGACGGAGCATGGACTTCCGGTTAATGAAGAAAACCTGCTTCAAATGGAGCAGCTGAATGATGTAAAGAAACGTACGCCGGAAGAGGTTGCGGAGCTTGCCGCAGGAGCACTGGCAGACGGAAAACCGGCGATTAAGGCGAGCCTTACCACGCTTACGAGAACGGAATCAGAGGAATGGGTAAACCGGATTTCCGGCTTTACGCCGGAAACGGTAGAACGTGCTTATGTGAAAAAGGCAGCGGATAAAGCGGAGGAAATCCAGGGCTCTGCCGGGGTACCGAACCGGGAGACTCTGCGCCTCGCCATGACAGCGACGGCAGGTGAGGATGTAACACTTGGCGAGCTTGCCTATGCACAGGAATTATTGTCCGGAGAGGATACTCTCCGCCCGGCGGAACGTGAGGTTTCAGAGCATTTTTCCGGCGATTACATGGACTTTGATATTAATGTGGTACGTTCAAAGCGTCGTCTGGAGGAGATTCGCCTAAAGATGACAGCGGATTCCGCGTTTCGTCTGGAACGCCAGGGAATCCGTCTGGATACCTCAGGACTGTCTAAGATGGTTGACGGTCTGCGTGCCATTGAGAGTACCTACTACCGGTGCTGTACGGAAGGAACGCCGATTGCCGGAAACAAAGCATTAGAAACGATGTTTCAGAAGACGATGCAGAGTCTCAACAACCTTGCAAATTCGCCGAGCTATACATTGGGAGTTACATTTGCAAAGCGCGGGGAAATGACACTGGAAGCCCTCAGCAATGCCGGAACCACGCTTGCGGGGAAACTTTCCAGGGCAGGAGAGAGCTATGAGACGCTGGCAACCAGACCGCAGACCTCCTATGGGGATACGATAGACGCGGCATTTGCCGGAAATGCCGAGCTTTTAAAGAATATGGGGCTGGAGGCGTCTCCGGAAAATCTGCGTGCCGTACGTATTCTTGCCTACAATTCTATTGAGCTGAACGAAAAGAACATGGAGGCGGTCAAGGATTATGACAGCAGAGTAACGAACCTGATTAACGGAATGCATCCGGCAGCGGCGCTTCGTTTAATCCGTGAAGGCATCAATCCGCTGAAGGAAACCGTAGACGACCTGGCGGCAAGAGTAGAGGAAATCCGGAGGGAGGAAAACCTGGAGGGAACCTCCGAGAAGTTTGCGCGCTATTTGTTCCGGATTGAGCGGGCAGGAGAGATTACACCGGAGGAGAAGACGGCGTATATCGGCATGTTCCGTCTGTTCAATCAGCTGGAGCAGACCGACGGTGCTGCAATTGGTGCTGTGCTTCACAGCAAAAAGGATCTGACGCTTGGCAACCTTCTTTCTGCAATGCGTACCGCAAAGCTCGGTGGTATGGATGTTTCTGCGCATGATGGCATGGGCGGGGAACAAAAAAGGGTGGTAAACCCTTCCAAAATCGATGCGCAGATTCTTTCCGGTATAAAGATTCCGGGGAAACTCGCCGATATACCTGTTAATGAAGGCTACCGGATGTACAGGGAGAATACGGAGCGTAGTGCCGAGGAGACCAGACAGGCGGTTACCAATCTTCAACAGACCGTAAATCAGGCAGAGCAGGCACCGGAGTTTTTGAAAGGACTTGGACTTGTTGTTACTGCCAACAATGTCGAAGCTGCCAAGGAATTCCTTTCGGGAAGCGGAGAGATGTATCAGACACTTGGTACCCTTTTGAAAAAATACAAAACAAAGGATACAACCGAATCAGAAGAAGCTACACTTTTATCAGCCGGTGGCGTGAGCGACACGGAGAGCCTGTTTGATGTCCGGGTTGCAGGAAGTTATTACCGGAATCTGAAAAAAGAGGTTCGCGATCTGGAGGATGTCATGATGGAGGGAGAGCCGGACAAGCTCGATTTGAAATCCCTCAAGCAGATTAAGATGGGTGTTAAGCTTCGCGGAGAATGTGCGGGAAAGGAATGCTTCGATTTCCCGGTAGAAACGAAAGAGGGAGTAAGGAGCATGCGTGTTACCCTGCAGACGCAGGGGGCCGCAGAGGAAGGCGGCAGAGCCTCCGTAAGGATTCCGCTCGTACGGCTTGGAATGGTACAGGCGGATTTACACATAGAAGACAATCAGATTTTCTGTTATGTCAGCAGTGATTCCCGGGAAGGAACCGAGCTGCTTGAACACAGCAAACGGGAGCTGACAGAACGATTACTGGATTTGGGCGTGACGGACGTGTTTGTTTACAGCGGAAGCGGAGAAAACCGTTACGGAGTGGACCGAATCCCGGGCATGGACAAGGAAGGAGATGTCACCGGACCGCAGGAAGAAAAAGCAGATACAGACTTACTGCTCTCTGCTTCCAAAGCGGTATTTGTTCACATGATGCAATTGGAACGTGCGTAGGCTTTACCGGAGGGTGGTGTGACGCACCAGGGAAGGAACAGGTGACGATATGAGGATTAATCACAACATTTCAGCGCTGAAGGCGTGCAACATTCTTGGAAAAACAAACAGCAAACTGGATACCAGCTTAGAGCGTCTTTCTTCCGGATTTCGTATCAACCGTGCCGCAGATGATGCTGCAGGTCTGGCGATTTCCGAAAAGATGAAAACGCAGATTGCAGGTCTTGAACAGGCGGCGAGAAACGCTGCCGACGGTATCTCGGTTATTCAGACGGCAGAGGGTGCCTTAGATGAGGTTGAAGCAATGCTTCAGCGTATGCGTGAGCTTTCGGTTCAGGCGGCAAACGGCGTTAACACTGACGAGGACCGCAAAGCAATTCAGGATGAAATCAACGAATTAAATAAGGAAATCAACCGTGTTTCCGAAACAACGGAATTCAATACGAAGAAGCTGTTAAACGGAACGGTAGACCGTCGTTCCTACTCCGACAATGAAAATGTACAGCTCATTTCACTTTCGGATTCGGTAGACATTACCGAGTACAGTCTGAAGGTATCAAAGGCTCCGAAAGCTGCAGAGCTTCAGACGACCTTACCGGGAACGACGAGCAGGACTGCAGCGTTAAATTATTCCGGTAAAATCTCCATTAACAGTAAGGAAATCGAGGTTGTGGAGTCGGATACCCTGAGTTCGATTTATGCGAAGCTGCGTGATGCCGGTTCGGCAGTTGATGTGAATGTTTTCCCGGCAGATTATGCAGGGGGAGAGGCAGAGCCGGCACCGCTTAGCAGCGCACAGGGCTTTTGCTTTCAGTCAGAGGATAAGGGAATGGATGCAAAGGTCGAGATTTTCTGTACAAATTCTTCTTTGGCGTCGGCGCTCGGAATCACCTCCGGTTCTACGGCAGCGGGTGTGGATGCAGAAGTTGAGCTGGATTATTCCAGCGGATTTGCTTCGACCGCAACCGTATCAATCGACGGCGAGTATGTAACGGTTACGGATGTTAACGACTTTCGTATGAAGTTCAAAGTAAATGGTACAGTAGATGCAACCGTAACGGTGTTAAAGGCAGGACCGATGGATTTACAGATTGGTGCAAATGAAGGCCAGACCATGGAGGTCCGTATCCCGAAGGTAGATACGGATACGCTCGGTACTTCTGTTGCAAATGTCAGTACGCAGGAGTCCGCACAGAAGGCAATCACGATTTTTGAGAATGCAGTCAACGAAATCTCATCCATTCGTGCAAAGCTGGGTGCTTACCAGAACCGTCTGGAGCATTCCATCAACAGCCTCAATATTTCAGCAGAGAATTTGACGGAAGCCCTTTCCCGTATTGAAGATGTCGATATGGCAAGCGAAATGGTTACGTTTACCCAGCAGCAGGTGCTTGCACAGTCAGGAAATGCGATGCTGGCGCAGGCAAATGAACGTCCGCAGCAGATACTTTCCCTGCTTCAGGGCTAATGATGCTGTTTTTGGAAGGATGGTAGTGTATGAAAAAGGAACTGATTCAGGAATATACCTTACGGATTACGCAGGCTTCCCGCAGTGAGCTGATTGTAATCATGTATGAAATCATTTTATGTGATCTGGCTTCTGCAAAAGAAGCATATGCAGCAGAAAATCCGGAGCTGTATGACAGGGAGCTTGCTCATGCAGGACGTTTTATCAGTGAACTGATGGGAGCCCTGGATTATTCCGTGGCGCTTTCCTATCAGCTGATGAGTCTGTATGTTTTTGCAAATAAGGAGCTGACGACCGCCCGCATCCGTAGAAAGCCGGAGCTTTTGGCCGGCGTGGAAAATGTGATCGAAACGCTTCTGACCGGATACCGCAAGGTAAGTGAAGAGGATACTTCCGGCCCGGTCATGAAAAACACACAGCAGGTATATGCAGGACTGACCTACGGCAAAGGCACTCTGAATGAGATGTATGTAAACGGAAACGAGGCCAGGAGAGGATTTATGGCGTAGAGATACTGGAAAATTAAATGAGGGAGAAAAGGGCGATTTTTAAAAGCGGAGCCGCCGCATTTACGATTGAAAGGTTGTAGGTGTGGCAGCTCTGTTTTTTGTTGAAAAAATATAAGATTGCATATAAGAGGCCACAAAATCCCTTAAATAACGCTGAGGTTGTAAAGCTTCAGCGTTATTTTGGATGCACGTCTAGCGGTGTATGTTTCAAGTGGGTGTAAGTTATGAATCCGCCC
>CALZBV010000016.1 GCA_945622055.1 uncultured Clostridia bacterium | reverse complement strand
GGTGATTACAACTTTGGTTGTAAGAAATGGAAAGCGGTCTACCTTGGGATATCAGTCTGAGGTGTGGAAGGGGTGGAATTAAGATGCCAAGACAGCAGATTTACGATATGCCTTTTGGCAAGGTTTATGATTGCCTTGTAGCAAAAGCAGAGCGAAAAGGGCGTACCAGAGATGAAGTGGATGAGTTGACAAGATGGCTTACCGGATATGATAGTGACGATATTGTAGCTGCATATATTGATAACACTACCTACGGAGATTTTTTTAGAAAAATTCCGAAGCTTAATCCGAACGCAGAGCTGATAAAAGGTTCTATCTGTGGCGTAAAGATTGAAGAAATCGAAGATCCACTGATGAAGCAGATAAGGTATCTGGATAAGCTTGTGGATGAGTTGGCAAGAGGTAAGGATGTAGAAAAGATAAAGCGGGGATAATGATGAAGGAATATAAATTCTATGGTTGGCAGACTGCAGATGTTCCTGCAGTTAATGAAGAATATAAAGAGATAAAAAATCCAAGACATCTGTATGATTTGTTATCGGAAATATGGTGTGCTGATACTTGTGCACCAAGAATGAGGGCAGGCTGGTCAAAAGAAAATATGACGTTGGGACAGTGCTCGATTACTGCTTTTCTTGCACAGGATATTTTTGGTGGAGATGTATATGGAATCCTAAGAAATGGTGGTAATTATCACTGCTACAATGTGATTGGTGATTGCGTGTTTGATTTAACGAGTGAGCAGTTCGGTGATGAAGTTTTATCGTATGAGAAGAATCCTGTCCAGAGTCGTGAGGTTCATTTTGCAAAGGAAGAGAAACGGTTAAGATATGAATATCTGAAGGAAGAGTTGAAGAAGTCAATAGGGGGAAGCTAATTCAATTAACCTTTATTTCGTCCTTTTTTCGGCCTGCATTAAAACACATTAAGCAGATTGATTTTATTTCGACTTTGAATTATAATATATTCCGTGTAGGAGTATCATTTTTTATAATGAGGATAGAATAAGGGGGAGGGTGAATATGAAAAATTATACGCAGGTTTATGTGAAAAACAGCTTTGAGGCTGCGGCAACCTATTGCAGGGCAAATGCTGTGCAACAATTATTGACAAGTACGGCGTATGCTGGTGGATTTCCATATAATCAGAGAACGATAAAGTAAGGAGGATGAGATAATGCTTGAGGTAGGAACAAAAGCACCGGATTTTGAATTGCCGGATCAGAACGGAGAAATGCATAAATTAAGTGATTATGCAGGAAGGAAGGTTATTTTATATTTTTATCCAAAGGATAATACGCCCGGATGTACGAAGCAGGCCTGCGGTTTTTCCGAGAGATATCCGCAGTTTACCGAAAAGGGTGCTGTTATTCTCGGAGTGAGTAAGGATTCTGTGGCTTCTCATAAGAAGTTTGAGGAGAAGTATGGTTTGGCATTTACGTTACTTTCAGATACCGAACGCAAGGTAATCGAAGCCTATGATGTCTGGAAGGAGAAGAAAAACTACGGTAAGGTTTCCATGGGAGTTGTGCGGACAACCTATCTCATAGATGAGCAGGGCATCATCAGGAAAGGAAATGACAAGGTAAAGGCTGCGGAGGATCCTGAGAATATGTTGCAGGAGTTGTCGTGATGAACCCGGGAAGCCCTTGGAAAATGGTGCATTTGAGAGGGGAGTGTTAGAATGGGACACTTTTATTTTGTGCGTCACGGACAGACGATATGGAATGTAGAGAATAAAATATGCGGAGCTACGGATATTGCGCTGACGGAATTCGGGCATCAGCAGGCGATTGAAACCGGGAAAAGGATACTTGCGGAAGGAATTAAGGCGGATGAGATTTTGTATTCGCCACTGATGCGTGCGGCTGATACTGCGAAGCATATTTCAGAGATGACAGGGATTCCGGCAAGGATGGAGCCCAGGTTAAAGGAACAGAACTTTGGCAAGTGGGAGTCTACACCGCGGAACGGAGAAGAGTTTCAGAAGGCGAAAGCACATTTTGCCTGCAGCTATGAAGGCGGGGAGTCGATGCTTAGATTGGCACAGCGCATTTATAATTTACTGGATGATATAAAAGCGGAAGCGGAGGAAAAAACTTATATTCTGGTAGCACATAATGGAATCGCAAGAGTTGTGCAGTCTTATTTTACAGATATGACAAATGAAGAGTATGCAGCCTGGGGTGTGAAAAACTGTGCCGTCATAAAGTATGAGTTTTAAGGGAAGGCATTTGCATGAACAAAAGAAAAATGCTTTTGGTTATTGGGGGGGATATTGATGTTTGGTTTATTTGGTTGCAGTAAAGTGCCCAAGGTAAAGGATAAAAAGCTTATATCATACATATATGCAAGCGCCGGAGGAATGAACGGCGGTGGCAGTTCCACAGAGATAAGTTGTATCGATGGTGAAGTATTCCTGACATACTCTGACACAGAATGGTGGTATGATGACGCCAAAATCATGGAATACAAGCTTGATAGGGCTGCACTTTCTGATATAGAGAAGGTGTTCAGAAAATATAGGATGCAAAACTGGAATGGAAAAAAATTCACCAATATGTTCGTGGCTGATGGACCCGGTTACAGCTATTCCTTCAAATTCGAGGATAATACCACAGTATCATTTTCATCACAGGTATATCCGAAGTCCTATAGAAAGAAGCTGTCTGAGCTTGATAAGGTGATTGAACAGTACAAGGAGAGAGGAAGCTTAGAGCCGGGGCTTGTTACCAGGGAGAAAACAGCCGAGGAGCTTGCGGGCAAGGACACGCCTGACAATGGTCTGGTAGAGCTGGAGGTCTATGAATATCGGAAGGACAGAATTTATTTTCGTATATCAAACGGTACAGACGAGGACGTAGCAATAAGCGATTCCGTGAAGCTTGTACGAAATAGCAACGGAGAAATTCTGTATAACGAGAGCAGTCAGCAGGCCTTAAAGGTAAATGCTGCAACTGCTGATGAAGAGTCCCTTCTGTCCGGCAGATTAGAAGAAGGAAGTTATACGATATACGTAGGTGATTACTTTGCTGAGTTCGAGATAAGACTTCCCGACAATGGGGAATCGATTTAGTATTTGAAGAGGGTTACTATGAAAAAAAGCTTCCGTCCACAAGTCCTGCCAATGCAGCGTGGAACTTGGAAAAACTGGTGAATGCCTGGAGGGAGATTCGAACCTGATTTATATTTTGGAGAAAGGAATGAGAAAATGGCAACAAAAAAGGATGTTGAGAAATTACTGCAAAGTTTTATTGAGCGTGGACTGCCGGGGTGTTCCCTGCATGTGGTTCAAAGGGGAAAGACTTTATTTGAAGGGTATTTTGGTGTGACAGACCTTTCGACCGGAAAGAAGGTGGATGAGAATTCTGTTTTCCGGCTTGCATCGATGTCAAAGATTCCGCTGTATACCGTATTGATGATGCTGTATGAGCAGGGGAAGTTTTTAATGACGGAGCCTATCGGTGATTATCTGCCTGAGTGGAAGAGCAGCACAAAATATGTGTGGAAAGAGGATGGTACCTGCGATGTGGTGCCGACCTTACGACCGTTAATCATCAAGGATGCGCTGACGATGAAATGTGAGCTTCCTTATTGCAACTTTGACGGGCCTACCGATGATGTTGTGATGAAGGGAATGCAGGAATGCATGCGGCCGCTGTGGGAAAAGGGACATTATACATTACAGGAACATTTGGCTGCCATGTCAAGGGCACCTCTTGCCTGTGAGCCGGGCGAACGCTGGATGTACGGATTTTCCAGCGAAATTGCGGCAGGACTTATTGAGGTAATCTGTGACATGCCGATTAACGAGGTGTTCCGTAAAATGCTTTATGAGCCTTTGGGGATGACCTCTACAGATGCAATCTATTTTGGTGATATTCAAAGCAGAATGGTTCGGCTATATGCCAAGGATTCGAATGGAGCACTTGTTCCGGGACCGACCTTTTTCGATAAGAAGCACCTGCCGGGCGCAGAAAATGAAGCGGGCTGGGGCAGAGTGTTTACGACCGGAAGGGACTTTTCCAGACTGATGCAGATGCTCGCCTGTGGCGGTGAATTTGAAGGCAGACATTTTATGAGCAGGAAAACCATTGATCTTTTAAGGACCAATACACTTGGTGGCACCTTTGATGACAGCTATAACGGTGGCTACGGTTATGGATATGGTTTCAGAACTCTGGTGGACAAGAATGCAGCCAATGCGAACGGTTCTCTTGGTGCGTTCGGCTGGACCGGAGGGTTCGGGACATGGTGCGAGGCTGATCCGGAGGAAGGCTTGTCTATCGTATATATGCACAATCTGATGCCAAATGACGAGGCCTATTATCATCCGAGAGTACGGGCAGTTTCTTACGGACTTGTCGGGAAATAAGATGCATTTGGGTGGCAGAAAGGCCCTTGCTTTCGGTAATTCCGGGGTGGAAGTCTGATAAGTCCGTGAGAAAGAATGTAAAAAAAGAAAATAGTAGTTGTTGAGCCGGCAAACAAGTGGTAAAATAAATATTATGGCGGTATGTCTATGTGGTTATGTACAGACAGCTTGTACGGGGATACATTCGATAGAAGGGGAAATTACATGGAAGAGAGAAAAATATCCTTCAGGTCACTTACCAAAGAGGAAAGAAAGAGATTTTGTCAGTCGAAGTATGACTATTATCGGTCCTTTAATACAGGGCTGATGATAGTTTCTGTGGTTTCATACCTGACATTTTTTTTACGGATTGTGGTATATTTGGCAGATTTGCTTATGAAACCCTGTTGCCGCGCAGTATCATTATTATTCCGTTTGCCCTGTTTCTTTTTATGGAGTTTAATATCAAGGATTATCGGATTATGGTTCCGGCGTATTATTTGCTGATACATTTCATTATCTGGTTTACGGACTGGTCTACTTATCTGCTGCCGGACCGGCAGCATGCAATATCAGGTATGATTATCATGAACCTGATTTTTGTATGTGCAGGCTTTGCGGCTCCTTTTCGCTACAGTCTGATTGCACATGTATTGCTGCTCGTTGATATTTGGATAGCCAATCTGTTTATTCACTATGACAATCTGCAGATGATGTATATGTTTAATGTCCCTTGCGTATTTGCTGTTTGTGTGATGCATTATCTGATGCAGAATGTTTATCTTGAGCAGTACGTTACAAAAGAGAAAATGCAAAGAATGGTTATGCTTGACCAGCTTACTGGGGTTGACAATCGCAACCGTCTGAAGGAACTTTGTATTCCTTCCACTTCGGAATTGAATTTTCCCTCCGGTCTTAAGGTCAGTGTGCTGCTGATGGATATCGATTATTTTAAAACGGTCAATGACAAATATGGACATGAGTCCGGGGATAAGGTGCTGGCGCATCTGGCGCAGCTGCTTAAGAGCCTTGTACGCTCGACAGACTATGTAATCCGGTGGGGCGGAGAGGAATTTTTAGTTCTGATGCCGGACTGTGGAACAAATCCGGCGGTCGGTATTGCCGAAAAAATCCGTGAGAAGGTAGAAAGCAGTGACAATGGAGTTTGTAAGGTCACAATTTCTATCGGAGTGGCAGCCTATGAGGGAGGGGATTATCACGAGGTGATTAAAAAAGCGGATGAGGCGATGTATCAGGCGAAAGAGAACGGAAGAAATCAGGTTGTTTTGTTCAAAGAGGGTTGATGTAGACAAAAACGGGGAATTGTGTTACAATACATCTACAATTTGATTTCAAAGTAATATCTTTACAAATTGAGTTGCATAAGAGGAGGAAATTATGAATCAGTCAGAAGGAAACGTAAAACGAACACTGTTGTCAACGTTGTCTACCAAGGTAGGGCTGTTTGTTCTGATACTTTTAACAATTACAATTACCAATGTTACCGTCAGTATGTTTTCAAAAATGCAAAAGCAGGTAATATCTTCTACCGAAGCCCATATGAGTGACATTGCGAAAAATTCCGCTACAACAGTAGCCCTGGCAGTGAAGAATCTCGGAGATATCAAGCAGCTGACGAATGCGCCGGTTCTTCTGAAAATGGCAAATGAATCCGAATTGGAAGGAATCAAAGGTAGTTATACCTATGTGGTTGCATTGGATGGAACTATGATTGCCCATCCAACCGCAGAGAAAATAGGAAAGCCGGTGGAGAATGAGACTGTAAAGGAAGTTCTTTCCCGAATGAAAAAAGGAGAGGCGGTTGCACCGTTTGCTGCGGAATACGAGTATCATGGAGGTATTCAGGTTGCTGCGATTCATCCGGATATGGAATGTGGCTTTGTCTTGGTTGTGGTAGCATCGGAAGACAGTATTATAAGCAGAGTTAATAGCCTGAGAAGTCAGAGTATTTTTATGAATGCCATCACAGTTCTTGTGTACTCCGTGGTTGGCGTTTTGTTCATATATTTTCTTATGAGACCGTTGCAGGAGGCTACTGCACAGACGAAGCGTCTGACGGAGCTTGATTTGACTTCCGATGAAAAGCTTGAGAAAATGATGAAGCGTAAGGATGAGGTTGGTGAGATTGCAGAAGCCATTGTTCAGCTGCAGAAAAAACTCTATTTGGTGATTGAAGATATTAAGGCACAAAGTGTTCAGCTTTATGAAGCCTCCGGGCAGATGAACGAGCAGATTTCGGATACTGCGTGTGTAGTGGAACAGGTTAGCAGTACCGTTCAGGAGATTGCAAACGGAGCAAGCTCCCAGGCAGAGGACACCCAGAGGGCTACAGAACAGGTAGTTACGATGGGAAATGCCGTTGAGAAGGCAAACCGGGAGGTAGGCAATCTATACGGGAGCACAGATGCAGTGAAAGCATCCGGGGAGGAAGCAGTTGAAACCCTTTTGGAGCTGACGGAGATTAACCGGAGCGCTAAGGATGCAATAGAGGTAATTTATACCCAGACCAATATGACCAACGAATCCGTTAAGAAGATTCGTCAGGCAACAACACTTATTACCGAGATTGCAGATGAGACCAATCTTCTTTCCTTAAATGCATCCATTGAAGCGGCGCGTGCGGGGGAGGCAGGTCGTGGGTTTGCGGTTGTTGCAGCACAGATTCAAAAGCTTGCGGAGCAGTCCAATGAATCTGCAAACCAGATTGAACACATCATTAATCTTCTTACAGAGAATTCAGAGAAGGCAGTCGTAGCAATGAAGGAAGTAAAAGATATCATGCAGAAGCAGGAGGAGAAGGTAATAAAGACAGAGCAGATTATTCTGGATGTCCGGGACAAGATTGATCAGTCAATTGACGGAGTGGGTGTTATTGCAGAAAGCACAGGTCACATTGATGAAACCCGCAGGACGGTGATTGATCTGGTACAGAGTCTTTCTGCGATTGCGGAGGAAAATGCTGCCAGCACGGAAGAAACCTCGGCTTCTGTAACTGAGGTCGGAGCAACGATGAACAGTATTGCAGATAATACGGAACGGTTAAAAGAGATTGCAGAGTGCTTGGAACAGAGTATGGAGCTGTTTAAGCTGTCGTAGTGTCTGTGGCAGCTTTCAGATTTCTGTTTTAAGAGAATATTTGGCATAACAAAAGGGGCTGTCGCAGCTATGATTTCAATCACAACTGCGGCAGCCCCTGAAATTATATTCATTACTGTGTTGTAAAGTTGTCGAAGTAGCCCTGAATCAGAATGATAGGTGTTCCCTTGTCACCGGAACCGGAGGTAAGGTCACATAAGGAACCAATTAAGTCGGTAAGCTGTCTCGGGGTAGTACCCTGCGAAGCCATATTACCTACCAGATTGGACTTCTTTTCCCGGATGCTGTTGGAAATTGCCTCTTTCAGTTCAGCACCGGAGAGTGCAGCAAAGTCATTGTCTGCAAGGTATTTTAATTTTAACTCGTTCGGAGTACCAATAAGTCCGTCGGTGAAGGCTGGGGAAACGACCGGATCCGCCAATTCCCAAATCTTTCCCTGAGGATCCTTGAAGGCACCGTCGCCGTATACCATTACTTCAACGTGCTTACCGGTCTTCTCTAAAATAGAAGACTGGATTGCGAGAACAAGCTCCTTACATTCCTTCGGGAAGAGTTTTATTTTATCTTCGGTAGATTTGTTGGAGCCAAGTAAACCGTACTTTTCATTGTAGCCGCTGCCGTTTACGGAGGTGTTTAAAATATCATCCAAACCGCAGACAATCTTTGCCCCTGCTTCCTTTAGGATACGCTTGGTACGTTTTCTGGTATGAATATCACAGGCCAGAACACAATCGGTGTAATTTAAGATGGTCTTTGCCTGATTTGCAAAAATAACCTCAACCTCTGCCCCTGCTTTCTTGATAATGTCAGAGTAGTATTCTATATAGTCTACACCGGTAAATTCATGTACATTTTTCCCAAACAGTTCGCGATATTTTTCAAGCGTCAAAACATCTGAATAAGGGTTGATGCCGGCGTCATCCAACTGGTCATAGGTAAGGAGTGCATTTCCTACCTCGTCGCTTGGGTAGCTTAACATCAGAACAACCTTTTTACAGCCCTTTGCAATACCCTTCAGGTTGATTGCAAAACGGTTGCGGGAGAGAATAGGGAAAATAACACCTACGGTTTCGCCGCCAAGCTTATTCTTTACATCTGTTGCAATATCATCAACGGTTGCATAGTTACCCTGAGCACGGGCTACGATAGACTCAGTCAATGCAATGACGTCTCTGTCTCTTAAGCGGAAGCCTTCGCTTTCTGCAGCCTCTAATACACTGTTTACGGTAATGTCAACCAGATTATCTCCCTCACGAATGATTGGTCCTCTGATACCTCTTGATACTGTGCCGACTCTTCGTTCCATAATAATTGTCTCCATTTCGCAGTTTCTTGTGTCTTTGTGAAACGTACATACGTAAGCGTTACACACACATATGTATTATACCTATTTTATCAGGATTGTGCAAGGCTTTTTTTAAAATAAAGGAAGCGTGCCATCTGGGAAAGATAAAGAGTGAAGAGAAGAAAATGCTTTACAAAAGCCCGGTATCTGTGTATAATGAAACCAACAAAGAGTCTTCAGGGCGGGGTGCAAGTCCCCACCGGCGGTACAGCCCGCGAGCAGCTTTTAAAAGCTGCATGATCCGGTGTGATTCCGGAGCCGACAGTATAGTCTGGATGGAAGGAGATGGCGGGAACTGATATGCCGTGCTCTGAAATGAGGTTTCATTTCAGGGCATTTTATTTTCAGCACATGAACCGGTTTGCCCTGTGGAATTCTTTTATCTCCATGGGGCTTTTTATGTCCCGGAAAGGAATGCCATGAACGAGAAGGAGTATATGCTGCGTGCAATCGCCCTGGCAGAACAGGGGGCAGGCTGGGTTAACCCAAACCCTATGGTGGGTGCTGTTATCGTTAAGGACGGACGCATTATCGGGGAAGGCTGGCACCGGCGTTTTGGGGAGCTTCATGCGGAGAGAAATGCTCTGGCTTCGCTTACGGAATCCGCGGAAGGCGCAACCCTGTATGTAACGCTGGAGCCGTGCTGTCACTATGGGCATACACCGCCCTGTACGGAGGCAATCCTGGAACACAGGCTGTCGCGTGTAGTGATTGGCTCACGGGATCCCAACCCTTTGGTTGCGGGAAAGGGCGCAAAGCTTCTGCGACAGCATGGAATACAGGTGGAAGAGGATTTTATGCGTGAGGAATGTGATGCCCTGAATCCGGTGTTTTTCCATTATATTACGACAGGACGTCCTTATGTGGTTATGAAATATGCCATGACACTGGATGGTAAGATTGCTGCATATACCGGTGCCTCCCAGTGGATTACCGGTGAGACAGCCAGAGCCCATGTTCATAGCCTGCGTGGCAGGTACAGTGTTATTATGGCCGGCATTGGCACAGTGCTGGCGGATGATCCTATGCTGAACAGCCGCCGGGAAGGCAGCCATCAGCCTGTCCGCGTGATTGTGGATTCAGGACTTCGTATTTCACCCGACAGCCGGATCTGCCGCACAGCCGGGGAACAGGATACTATTGTGGCCTGCGCAAAATGCAATCTGGAAAAAGCGAAGGTTCTGGAGCAGCTTGGGGTCAAAGTTGTTTGCCTGCCCGGTGCGGATGGCAGGGTGGATTTGCAGGCACTGATGTCTTATCTGGGAAAAGAGAAGCTGGACAGTGTTCTCCTTGAGGGAGGTGGAAAGCTTCATGAGGCGGCTTTGCGGGCCGGCGTTGTCAATCATGTCTGCGCCTATATCGCTCCAAAGTTGTTGGGAGGAGCAGAAGCAAAAACTCCGGTTGAGGGTGTCGGGGCGGACCATCCGGACCATGCGGTCAGACTGGAGAAGCAAAAAATTACCCGGCTGGGAGAGGATCTGCTGTTGGAATACGATGTGACGGAGGGAATGAATAATGTTTACTGGAATCGTTGAGGAAGTGGGAACCATTCGCAGTGTGGTACCGGGACAGCTGTCCGGTAAACTGGCTGTCACGGCTTCAAAGGTTCTGTCGGGAACCAGAATCGGAGATTCCATTGCTGTCAACGGAGTCTGCCTGACCGTCACAGCTCTGCTTCCGGACGGTTTTACGGCAGATGTGATGCCGGAAACGCTCCGACGGTCAAACCTGGGAGAGCTGCGACAGGGTGCGAAGGTAAATCTGGAACGGGCAATGGCTGCAGACGGTCGCTTTGGTGGTCATATTGTTTCCGGGCATATTGATGGCGTGGGTACTATTATAAATCGTCGCAGGGAGGGCAATGCCGTTTGGGTGAGCATTACGGCAGACCGTAGTATTCTGGACCTGATTGTCGAAAAGGGCTCCATATGTATAGACGGTATCAGCCTGACTGTGGCAGTACTTTGTGATGACAGTTTTCAGGTGTCTGTCATTCCCCACACAGGGAGCGAGACAACTCTGCTTACCAAAGCGGTGGGGGAACCGGTAAATCTGGAAAATGATGTGGTTGGTAAGTACGTGCAGCGGCTGCTTTCGTCTGCCATTCCACAAGTGAAACCGAAGGAGAGCCGTATTACCATGGAATTTCTGGCGGAAAACGGCTTCTGATATCTTAACACGGGAGGGAAATAAAATGGAGTTTCAATACAATACCATTCCTGAGGCTCTGGAGGCTTTGCGTGCAGGTAAGCTTATTATGTGCACCGATGATATGATGAGGGAGAATGAAGGGGATCTGATTTGTGCGGCACAGTATGCTACCACGGAAAATGTAAACTTCATGGCTACTTACGCCAAAGGTCTGATCTGCACTCCCATGTCTGCAGCTTTGGCAGACCGCCTGCAGCTTCCGCAGATGGTCTCAGAGAATACCGATAATCATTGCACGGCTTTTACAGTGTCGATAGACCATGCAAATACGACAACGGGTATCTCGGCCGAGGAGCGAGCGTATACCTGCCGCGCCTGCTGTGACCCATCCACAAAACCGGAGGACCTTCGTCGCCCCGGGCATGTGTTTCCGCTGGTGGCGCGCCATGGCGGTGTACTTGCCAGAGGAGGTCACACAGAGGCTACGGTGGATCTGTGCCGGCTGGCCGGGTTGGTGGAATGCGGACTTTGTTGTGAAATTATGCGCGAGGACGGGACTATGATGCGTACGCCGGAGCTGCAGGCTATGGCAAAGGAGCATGGGCTCTGCTTTATTACAATCAAAGACCTGCAGGACTATCTGCGTCGCTATGAGTGCCATATGCAGCGTGAGGCCTGTGCTAAAATGCCTACTGCCTATGGGGATTTTCAAATCTACGGTTATGTGAACGATATTACAGGTGAGCACCACGTGGCTCTGGTCTGCGGTGAGATTGGTGATGGTGAGGATCTGTTGTGCCGTGTCCATTCGGAGTGTCTCACCGGCGATGTATTCGGCTCTGCCCGCTGCGATTGCGGTGCACAGCTGCGAACTGCCATGGAGATGATCCAGAGGGAAGGACGCGGCATTATCCTCTATATGCGCCAGGAGGGGCGTGGGATTGGTCTGATCAATAAGCTCAAGGCCTATGAGCTGCAGGAGCATGGAAGGGATACAGTGGAGGCTAATCTGGAGCTGGGCTTCGGCGCGGATCTGCGTGAATACTGGAGTGGCGCACAGATTTTGCAGAACCTGGGGGTAAAATCCCTGCGTCTGCTGACCAATAACCCTACAAAAATTTATGGGCTGGAGGGGTTTGATTTCGTTATCAAAGAGCGCGTGCCTATTGAAATCGCGCCGGGCAAGTATGATCAGTTTTATCTGAAAACCAAAAAGGATAAAATGGGACACATTTTCCAGACAATTCAGGTGTGAGTCCCGTGAATCAAAAATGAATTTATATTTGGAGGTAGTATTATGAGCATTAATTTGATTGAAGGAAAAGTTGTTGCTCCTGCCGGCATGAGGGTCGGTATTGTTGCATCCCGTTTTAACAGCTTCATTGTAGAGAAGCTGCTGGATGGGGCCGTGGATGGTCTGGTCCGCCACGGAGTTGAGGAAGAGAATATTACTGCGTGCTGGGTGCCGGGAGCCTTTGAGATTCCTGCAGTGGCACAGCAGATGGCATGCTCTGATAAGTACGATGCGGTCATCTGCGTTGGAGCAGTAATCCGCGGAAGTACCAGCCACTATGACTATGTATGCTCTGAGGTTTCCAAGGGAATTGCCAGTGTGGGACTGAAGACAGGAAAGCCGGTGCTCTTTGGCGTAATCACCACTGAGAATATCGAGCAGGCGATTGAACGGGCAGGTTCCAAGGCAGGGAACAAGGGCTATGACTGTGCATTGGCAGCAATCGAGATGTTCAATCTGATGCATCAAATCGGATGATTCGTACATTAATATTTGACTGGGACGGCACCTTGCATGACACCGGCAGGCTGTATGGCGGCTCCTTCCGCAAGGCCTACAGCTGGCTGGTAGAACAAAAATATGCTGAAAAACGGGACTACCGGGATGAGGAAGTGACCTGCTACCTGGGGATGAATGCCAGAGATATGTGGAACCGGTTTATGCCCCAGCTGCCACAGGATATCAAAAATCATGCCAGTGACATCATTGGAAGGGAAATGATTGCCGGGATTGAAGCCGGGCATGCAGCAATGTATCCGGGTGCGGAAAAGCTGCTGGATCAGCTGAAAACGCAGGGATATGAAATGGTTATTCTGTCCAACTGCAAGCGCGCTTACCTTAAGGCGCATCGCACGGCCTTTCAGCTGGAGCGATGGTTTACCGGCTTTTACTGCTGTGAGGACTTTGATTTTGCTTCAAAGGAAGAAATCTTTCCTAAATTCCGCGCCAACCACCCGGAAGCCTATGCTGTTATCGGAGACCGGGACAGTGATCTGAGGGTGGCAACAACCCACAACCTTCTTTCGATAGGCTGTGCCTATGGCTTTGGAGGTGTCGGGGAACTGGCAGCTGCAACGCGGATTGCCCATTCCCTTTCTGATATCCCAAAGCAGCTTGCCCTGTTGCAAAGTCGTTGAAAGCAGCATTCGACGGAAGAAAATACGGATAAGCATCCTTTTCATTTACATTTGTGTAATTAATTATTGACATTTGGGGGGAAGCATGATATAGTGAGTGCTGTAGTTGTTGTTTTGTTTTAATGTTAGGAGGCGATTTATATGACAATCTTATTTAAGTCGGGTGTTGTATCGGTCGCCGAAGCTCTGTCCAATTTTTGATTGTACAGCTTTTCTAAAGGTGAATTCAGGGCACATCCGTGTGGGTGTGCCTTTTTTCTTTTCAGGAGAATCTTTCTGTAAGTAAAGTGCTTCGCATAATGCGGATTCGCATAATTCTTTATGCAGCAACCGTCATTAAGTGATACCCCACACGAAGCAGGATACAGTTCTGACTTAAATATTGAATCTTTTATTTTCCCAAACCAAACAGAAGCATAAGGAACCGTAACGTATGTGTCCGGTTCCGTGAAAAGGCAGCAGGGAGCTTCCCGTTAAAGGGAGAATTTTGCCCTGCGGAACAAACAGAAAGGGGATTGATACTCTGAAACGATTAAAACAAAAAATTCTTAGTATGGAAGCAAACACAAAGACCTATAAGGCAATGTATGAGGGACGGATGTTCGTACATCCGTATCAAGGGGAAATGGCACCCTATGAAGATATGGACAATACCTATTACAGGGAGAACATCGGATACCGGATTGAACGTACTCACAAGCTGGCACAGGATAAGCCGACCATTACCATATCGATACCGGTAAGCTATCTTGGAATTACGGAAACGGGGGTTGCCGGAGCAGATTATTGTCTGCGGGCGTTTCTGCCGTATATCGATGAATTAAACGAACCGTTATATAACCGGAACCGGCCGGACAGCGAGAAAGGCAAGTATTACTGCTATCGTCCGGGAGGAGAGGTGCTTGCGCGGAATTCCGTGTATTTTAAGGTCTGTCCGAAGAAAGATTATACGGTAGGTAGCGGTGACGCGGTGTATTTGATACCGCCGGAGGACGTGGGTGAACCGGAGCTTTGCCTGTGCCTGATGCTTCAGGTGCAGTTACCGGAGAAAAAGCTTCGAAAAACGCTCCGTATGCTGACGCAGGATCTGCCGGATGCAGTGGACCGGTATATTGCGGAATTTAAGCGGTATGAATATGAGGATGCAATAGAGCTTGCAAAGCTGCAAAAGGATATCCGCACCCGGTTAAAAGGAAGCGGGTACTGCGCATTTCTTGCAAACGGAAGCATTTTACCGAGGGAGGGAGGAAGTGACCTGCCGATGCAGGGAGCTGTGCCGTTTATTTCGGTGCCTGAGGATGAAATTGAGGTGTGCGGGGTAAAAGGAATGGGAATCAGGCGCGGTGTTACGGTGATTACCGGTGGCGGATATTCCGGAAAATCAACTCTTCTTGAGGCAGTTGCAGCAGGTATTTACGACCATGCATGGGGGGACGGCAGAGAGCTATGTATTACGGATGCCACGGCGATGGGGATTGCGGCAGAGGACGGACGCAGTGTGAAGAATGTAAATATCACACCGTTTATCAAATGGATACCGGGAAAGGATACGGCACACTTTTCTACGGAGCGGGCATCCGGTTCCACCTCGCAGGCGGCAAATATCATGGAAGCGGTGAATATAGGAAGCAGGCTGCTTCTGATTGACGAGGACCGGAGTGCGACCAACTTTATGATTCGGGACAGTCTGATGCGGGAGCTGGTAAAAAAGGAGCCGATTACGCCGTTTACGGAGCGGGTACGGGAACTGTATGAAAAGGAAGGCGTGTCTACAATCCTTGTTATCGGCGGCAGCGGAGAATATTTGTCGGTGGCGGACCGGGTGTATCTGATGGAGGACTACCGGATACACGGCGTGACAGAAGAGGCAAAGCAGCTCAGCACAAATAATGTTACATCATCAAAGCCGGAAAAGGTGCAGGCGGCACAGTGGAAGCAGCACCGGATATTAAGTGCGGAAGGCTTCTCCTCGTTTGTGCCGGAAACCGGAACGGAACGTTTAGAAGTAACGGACATGGGAATTGTTTATCTCGGAGAGGAAGCGATTGACCTTAGGATGCTTTCCGGTCTGATTACCAAAGCACAGCGGAACGCTGTAGGATTTTTGATGCGGTATTTGGCAGTGTCCGCCAATGAACGTAGATTGAATTTACCGGAGAAGCTGGATGGTCTGTACAAACGGATGGAAAAGGAGGGCTTAGATTGCATTTTTTCCAACTTCTTTACGGAATGTGAGCAGTTTATGGATTTGCCGCGTAAGGAAGATGTACTGGCAGCGGTGAACCGGATGAGGAAGGTGAGGTTTTTAGGAGAAAAGGGGGTCGATAGCTGCAATGAAGACTGAAAATGAAATTATTAAGATTAGAGAACTGAAAAAAGCGTTACGTACAAACGGGCAAGGCGGCAATCTAAACGGAAAACCGGTTTCGTATCTTCTGAGTAGATGGAGAGAAACCTATGAGTATACGGATGGGATTACCGTAAAATTTGCACCGCTTAATTATAAGTATCCGGCGAATGTGGCAATGTACATCAATATCGGTGCAGACTGTCTTGGA
This sequence comes from uncultured Clostridia bacterium, assembly GCA_945622055.1. GTDB lineage: Bacteria > Bacillota > Clostridia > Lachnospirales > Lachnospiraceae > SIG307. The sequence goes on along the minus strand of CALZBV010000016.1, from coordinate 3,449 downwards.
ACAGATGCCTCGGAGGTTGAACAATATACTACCTTTTTTGAGGACTACCTTTTGCGGTATTTTAGCAATCTGTTCGGTGAGCTGGGTGAGAAGTACACAACGAATAATAAGTTGGAGCGTTTGTTATCCAAAATCCAGTGTCAGCAACCGGATTGCCGGATTATGAGACGAAGCGGACTGCTATACAGAAAAGAGGCGCAAACCTTTGTACTGAAGCTGTTCGTACTGTTTCCGACGGGGGCCGGTGTGACGATTCTGGGAGAGCGAATCGGCCGGATGATAACGGATATTCTAAAAACAATAGAAGAAGGCTGTGCTTTCATAGACAAAGCAGAACTGCGGGAGCGATTGGAGCTCTATAAAAAGCAGCTTGCGTTAAGGTCGTTTTGTCTTGAAAAAGGATATGTGGCATTTGTGGCGGACGGAAGTATTCTTCCAAGAAGGGGTGACAGTGAGGAGCCGCTTGAGACGGCAGTGCCGTTTTTGTCGCCGGAAACGATGCGTGTGAAGGTTCCTATGGAGGATGGAACGGAGCTTTCCGGTATGGGAATTCCAAAGGGAATTACGGTCATTACGGGAGCCGGATTTTCAGGGAAAACCACGCTTTTGGAGGCAATCGAAGCAGGTATCTGCAATTATGTGCCGGGGGACGGGAGGGAATTTGTGGTGGCGGAACAGAGCCTTGCGGTAACAAACGCAGAGGATGGAAGATATGTAGCAAATGAGGATATTTCCATGTTTTTCTCTGATATTTTGTATCAGGACATCCGAAACTTTACGACAAAGCATGCCAGCGGAAGTATTTCGCAGGCGGCAAATATTATCGAGGCCATTGCAGGCGGAAGCAGCCTTTTGACCATTGATGAGGACAAAAGTGCAACCAACTTTATGATTCGCGATGAGCTGATGCGAAGAATTGTAAAGGATGAGGTAATCATTCCGTTTACAGACAGAATCCGGAGCATTACGGAGCAAAAAGGTGTGTCCACCATTCTTGTTATCGGCGGATCGGGAGAATATTTAAAGATTGCGGATACCGTGATTCTGATGAATCAATATGTTGCAGAGGATGTTACAGAGGAAGTAAAGGAACTGGCACTGCCTGATTCTGCGGAAGCGGAGCCGGCCTTTACAGAAAACGAAAGAACGGTGTTGCTTCCGGGAGAAGGTACAAAATCCCTTCTGTTACATACAGTATGTACGGAGGACAGTAAAAAGGTCATTTGCGGAGAATATTCCGTTGACGTGACAGCAGTACCGTCCTTAAAGAGTAACGAACAGCTACATTCCCTTGCCTGGGTATTAAGATGTATGCTGTCAAAGGAGGAAGAGAGTTCGGAGCATCTGCGTACTGTATCCGGAGAATATGCCCGGCGTTTATTTGCGGAATTGGAACAGGAGCAGATGATGTCGAATCCGGTTTACCGGGGCTGGTGGTTTGACGAAGTAAGAAAAGAGGAAATCTTTATGTGTGTGAACCGGATGCGGGGTGTTTGTTTTGAGGGGTAACAGTTCAGCCTTCCAGTGTGTAATCGTTGTGGCGACGGAGTATTCTCCGAGAACCCGCTCTCGCTCATGCAGCAACGTAGCAGTACTAAGCTCGAAACCACCTCGCTAAGTACTGACGTTGCCTTATGGTTCTCTTTAGAATACTCCTTCGCCACAACTTATCCCGCATAAGTTAGGCTGAACTGTTACTTCGAGGGTGGAAGAACTAAAAAAAGAGATTGCGAAAGTAAAAAAATTATGCTAAACTAGAATCAGAAAAGGAACAACCGCCCACAAGGTGGGTTGACCTAATTGATATGGATAGAAAGACCACCCTGTCAACCGGCCAAAGTTTGAGGGTGGTTTTCTATGTCCGCTTACTTACAAAACGTAAAAACGAATGTAAGTAATGCGATTAGAAAAAGACCAAATGTCATTATGTCCATAAAGTCATAAGATTTCGGATTCTTTCTCATCGGCATCACCTCCATCCTATGAAGAATGAAGGTCAATCCACCCTGTAACACGATTGTTCCATAAGAGCATTGTAACATATTTCGAACAAATGTTCAACTGTTTTTTATGAAATGGAATATTGATGATGGTGGAAGAACAAGTCACGCCTGATTCTTGAAAAACAACGGTTATTCGTATATAATGTATTCTGTTAGGTTATATCCTCACGGAGATTCAATATGAACGGGACCAAGGGTTATATCTCCATACGGGAAGCATCCTACCGCTGGGGTGTATCGGAGCGGAGGGGCAATCAATACTGCGCTGAAGGACGTATTCCCGGCGCATCCCGTTTCGGAAGGTCCCGGCAATTCCGGAGGATGCGAAAAAGCCTTCTGATCCGCGTAAGGCGGATACCAATAGAATGAGCCTGAGGTGAACATCATGCCAAAATCAAAATGGAATCTGAATACGATTTACATATCCGAGCGATTGCAGGAGAGTCTGCGGCCCATTTCCCGTTGCGCCCTGACTACGGTGGTAGCACCCATGGGCTACGGCAAAACAACGGCGGTGAACTGGTATCTGGATCAGCGCGCCAAAGCAGAAGCGTTACATATCATCCGCATCAGCGTATATTCCGATAACCTTGAGATCTTCTGGAAAAGCATACAGAACGCCTTTGTTCGGGCAGGTTTTGACTTCCTGCGGGACTATACCTGCCCCACGGATGTCGCCGGAGGGGGAATGCTGGCAGATGATCTCTGCCATGAACTGGCCGGAGATACTGCCTGCTATATTTTTATTGACGATTTTCACCTGTTGACGGACAGCAGCATTTCCGATTTTCTCTGTACCCTTGCAAATCGTATGCCGGATAATGTACATCTGATTGTTGCCAGCCGGGACCGGTTCCTGCCCGCTGCGGAAACCGTCCGGCTGGGGGGCAAGGTTTACCAGATTGGCACGGAACACTTGCGGCTAAACTACACGGAGCTTGCCATTTATGCTCACCGATGCGGAACCAGCCTCTCCGATACGCAGGTCGAAGCCCTGCTTTATTACAGCGAGGGGTGGTTTTCTGCTGTCTATCTGAATCTCCGGACGCTTTACGAGCGCGGAGCGCTGCCCGACCACAACTCCGACATTTACGCCACCTTCACCGCTGCCATGATCGACCCGCTCCCTGAGAAGCAGCAGGAGTTTCTGGCGGTCATGGGGCTTGCCGATGAGTTTACCGTGGAAATGGCGCGCTTCGTCACAGGGGACTCCAATGCAGAAAAGCTGCTTTCCGTATTGACTGAGCAAAACGCATTTGTCAAACGTCTGCCGGACGGCGTGACTTTCCGCTTCCACCACATGATGAAGGAATGTGCCGAGCGCAGATTCCGGATGCTGGAAAAGGAAAAACAGTCGTTCTATCTGGAACGCTTCGGATTGTGGTACGAAAACCACAGCCAGTATCTGCACGCCATAGCATCTTACCGACGGAGCGGAAATTACGA
>CALZBV010000015.1 GCA_945622055.1 uncultured Clostridia bacterium | reverse complement strand
CTCAATATCACAAAAAAAGGCGTATATATCCTCAACACCTCACGAGGAGCATTGATTGACGCCGAAGCGCTTCTCAAAGCGCTGAAGGACTCACGGGTCGGCGGCGCCGGACTTGATGTGTATGAGGAGGAATCGGATGTCTTTTTCCATGATTTTTCCGGTCATATCATTCAGGACGATGTGCTTGCAAGGCTGATTTCCATGCCAAATGTTATCGTAACGTCGCATCAGGCCTTCCTTACGAACGAAGCACTTGCCAACATTGCAGACACCACACTGGGGAACATTGAGCAGTTCTTTGCAACGGGTGGCTGTGACAATGAGCTTTGCTACAAATGTTTAAATTTCTCCAGCTGCGAGCATAAGGGAAATAAGTGTTTTTAGGATGTTATCAAAACATTAAAATATGATTAAGAAAACGTACTCTTCAAACTTTGTTCATAATTGCGTGCTAAACTGAACATCAGTTGCAGATGTTACAGATTGAATTGAAGTGCAGGATGAACGAAAACGGGAGTTCTGTTTCAAAGATACGGAGAAGAGTATGGTTAGGGATGATGTACAGATGGAAGAAGCCGTCATTGAGAACAACGTGGTTTGTGAAACCGCGGAAGCTACACAGGAGCTGCTTCCGATGGGGCAGTATCTGCTTACGCAGAATGTTGTGCTGGAAGAGTGGAAACGCATGCAGCTGATTTATAATGCTGCGCTTAAGGAGATTGGAACGAAGCTCGAAATTTTGAATAATGAATTTCAGATGGCACACCGGTATAATCCGATTGAGCACATTTCCTCACGCATTAAGTCACCGGAGAGCATTGCGAAAAAGCTCCGCCACCAGGGACGGGCCCTCACGGTGGAAAATATTGTGCGCTACATTAACGATGTCGCGGGTATCCGTATTATCTGTTCGTTTACCTCTGATATTTATCGTCTGGCAGAGTTGATTGCAAATCAGGCAGATATTAAAGTGTTAAAAATCAAGGACTATATCGAGAATCCGAAGGCAAACGGCTATACGAGCTATCATATGATTGTTTCGGTTCCAATCTTTCTTTCGGACATGACGATTGACACAAAGGTTGAGATTCAGATACGTACGATTGCCATGGATTTCTGGGCGAGCCTGGAGCACAAGATGTACTACAAATTCGAGGGAAATGCGCCGGAGAACATTCGCCGTGAGCTGAAGGAATGTGCGGAGCTGGTTGGTTTTCTGGACCGTAAGATGCTTGCAATCAACGAAGAAATCCAAAAGTACAGTGAGCCTGAGCCGGAGGAGGAGCTGATTCCGGAGACGCTTCGCAACCTGTTTGGAAGAATCAACGAAGAAAACGAGGCAAAGAAGCGGGCGAATGCAAAGAAAACGGAGGACAGCTACATTGACCCTGCCGAAGAGGAGCTGAAGGAGGAGTCACGCGAAACAAAGGTAACAGAAGAAGCTTCCGCAAAAAAACAAAACAAGATATTCAGCGGTGCGCATATCCGGACGATTGGTGCTGTGAAAGGCTGATCGGTTTCCTGAGGTAAATCTGCAGGCTGTTGCATTTATGATTTTCAGTCGTAAATCTACAGCTCGTTGTACCGGGAGCAAAAGCAGAAGCTGCGACTGTCCTGTACAACAACGCAACCGGTAGCGAGGGTGGCTACAATTATGAGTTGTGGAAAGATTATGGTGACACCAGCATGACATTAAAGGGCGGCGGTCTTTTTGAATGTTGGTGGCAGAACATCGGAAATGCACTCTTCCGTAAGGGCATTAAGTTCGATTGCACGAAGACTTACTCCCAGATTGGAAACATTTCCGTGAACTACGGTGTGAATTACCAGCCGAATGGAAATTCTTACCTCTGTGTGTACGGATGGTGCAGAAATCCGCTGGTTGAGTATTACATCGTAGACAACTGGGGTACCTGGCGTCCGCCGGGAGCTACTTCAAAGGGCACCATTACCGTAGATGGTGGTACCTATGAGGTTTATGAGACAACACGTGTAAATCAACCGTCGATTGACGGCAACACGACATTCCAGCAATACTGGAGTGTACGTACTTCGAAGCGGTCCAGTGGTACGATTTCCGTAACGGAGCACTTTAAGGCCTGGGAACGTATGGGCATGAAGATGGGACAGCTTTATGAGGCTGCATTTAACGTCGAGGGTTATCAGAGCAGTGGCTGGGCTGATGTTTACAAGCTCGATATCGCTGTTGGTGGCAGCGCTTCCGGCGGAAGCTCTTCGGGCAGTTCTTCCGGCAGCAGTTCTTCCAATGACGGCGCAAGCAGTGCACCTGGTACCAATCAGGGAACGGTAATCGAATGTGAAAGCATGACCAAGTCCGGTCAGTATACCGGCAATATCAGTTCTCCGTTTAGCGGTGTTGCGCTTTATGCAAACAATGACGGTGTATCTTATACACAGAATTTTACCAGCGGAACACATGACTTTACCTTAAGAGGTGCTTCCAATGGCAGTAACATGGCACAGGTTGATTTGTATATCGGTGGTCAGAAGAAGGGAACCTTCTACTTTGGTGATGCGAACATTGCAGAATACACCATTAAGGGAGTATCGCACGGGACAGGGAATCAGAAGGTAGAATTGAAGGTATCTGCTGATGACGGTAGTTGGGATGCATTTGCAGACTGCCTGATTATCGGTGGCAGCGGAGCAACCTCCGGCGGTAACACCGGAAGCAATACCGGAAACACCGGAAATACAGGTAATACCGGCTCCGGCACGTCCAACATAAAACAGTGTGAAAGCATGACCAAGTCCGGTCAGTACACCGGCAATATCAGTTCTCCGTTTAGCGGCGTTGCACTTTATGCAAACAATGATGCAGTTTCTTATACGCAGTACTTCTCTGAGGGAACGCATGATTTTACCTTAAGAGGTGCCTCAAATGGAGATAACATGGCAAGGGTTGACCTCGTCATTGGCAATGAGACGAAGGGAACCTTTTACTTCGGCGATGCATATATTGCAGAGTACACCATTTCCAATGTTTCTCACGGTACCGGTAACCAGACCGTTAAGCTTGTTGTAACCGCAGATGACGGACAGTGGGATGCATATATTGACAGTCTGACGATTAGTCCGGCAGGTTCTGTCAGCACGGAAAACGGCAGCAATTCAGGAAACAGTGGCAGCAGCATTAATCCGAACGGAAAGATGATTGCATTGACCTTTGATGATGGTCCGTCTTCCACGACGAGTCAGATTTTAGATGTATTGGATAAGTATGGCGTGAAGGCTACATTTTTCCTCATAGGACAGAATATTAATGACAGTACGAAATCCATTCTTCAGAGACAGAGCAATGCCGGTCATGAGCTTGCAAATCATTCTTATTCACACAGTGATATGACTACCATGTCCTGGAGCTCGATTCAGAATGAAATCAATCAGACCAACCATCTGATTAAGAGCTATACCGGTCAGACTCCGAAGTTTTTCCGTCCGCCGTATATCTCCGTAAACAGAACGATGTACAGTGCAATCGATATGGCATTCATTCAGGGTAGTATGTGCAACGACTGGGAAAACAGCACCTCTGCAAGTCAGAGAGCAAATACCGTATTACAGAATGCATGTGACGGGCAGATCATTCTTCTTCATGATTTCAACGGAAACAATAATACCGTTCAGGCTCTTCCGACCATTATCGAGGGCTTAAAGAACCAAGGTTATCAGTTCGTAACATTAAGCAAATTATTCCGGTACAAGGGAAAGAATGCAAATGTTTATAGCGGAATATACGGAAAACGTCTGCTTATTCCCTCAAAAAATCTCCCAAAATCCTTCTTGCCAGCTCCCATGTATCTTCCAGCGTAAAAACACTTTCCTCCGCACGACGATGAATGCCGTGAAGGGCAGCCTGTTCTTCGGTGTATTCGGAGAGACGGTGGGTTGCATATGTTCCATCGTTTACCTTTGTACTGTAATGCGTAAGCACCGGAACAACTGCGCAATCCGTAATGCGGATGGCACCGTTTTCATCTTCGGTCAGAACTACTTCCGCCATGCCACCCAAAATACGGGGTGCTTCAATTTGTCCGGAAATGAAGTTTCCGAGGGAGTAAAAAACAAGCATTTGCTCTCCGTCCGGGCGTTCTACCCATTCCACCGGTTCCAGTACATGCGGGTGTGCTCCGATGACAAGGTCTACTCCTTCTTCCCCAAAAAGTCCGGTCCAGTACTGTTGGGAGCTACTTGGCGTGTAAGCATATTCCGTGCCCCAATGCGGAAAAACAATGACAAAATCCGAAAGCTCTTTCGCTGCTCGAATCTGGGAACGGATAAACTCACTGTTGCTTTTTACGAGAAGCGTCACAAGATAGTCCTTGCCGGCGGGCATCGGAATTCCGTTTAAGCTGTAGGTGTAGTTGAGCATCGCAATGCGGATGCCGTTTTTCTCCACAACCGTAATTGCTTCCCGGGCTTCTCTGGAATCAAAAATGCCAAGCACGGTAATCTCCGGATGATTGGTTTTCCAATAGTTCATACAGTTTTCAACACCCTTTGCACCCTTGTCGAGTGTATGGTTGGTCGCGTGAAGAACAACATCAAAGCCGGCATTTACAATTGCATCGCCCATGGAATCCGGAGTGTTAAACCGTGGATATCCGCTATATTCAAATTCGGAACCGCCGAGTATCGTTTCCTGGTTTATGATGGCCAGATCGGCAGCGCTGATCTCTTCCCTAAGTGGGTCATAAAATCCATTAAAATCATAGCTTCCGTCCGGCTGAAGCGCTCCCGTCAGGGTACTTCCGTGAATCAGGTCATCCCCGACAGCCAGCAGGGAAAGCATTTTGGGCGTAGGCGTCGGAGTTGGTGCCGGGGTAGGCGTCGGAGCAGGAGTTGGAGATAAAGTCGGCGTCGGTAACGGCGTTGGAGTATCGTCTGCGGAAAGCGTCGGCATCAGCGTCAGTGCTGTCGTGCAGGTCAGGGGTTGCTCCGAAAAGACATGCTCCTTTGCCGAACTACATCCTGCCGAAAAAAGCGTCGCTGCAAGAAACAGAGATACTATAGTGAACCGTTTTCGTTTGGTGTGAAGCTTCATTCGTAAGTCCTTTCATTACATTGTTTACTAATTATGGGAAATACCGTGTCCTGCCGGTGCTAAGGAAGGCTGTGGCGTTGCGGCAGCCTTTGGTGGAACCGATGGTGCCGGTAAATCGGACAGCTTTGGCGTCGGGGTTGGCTTTGGCGTCGGGGTTGGCTTTGGCGTTGCCGTTGGCTTTGGTGTCGGAGTCGGCTGTGATTTTCCGGAAGGGTCTTTTTTGTAGGCTGCGACGGATTCCAGCATAAACCGGTATTCCGCTTCGGACATGGAGGACCAGAATTCCTCCGGAACACCTTGCAGATAGGTTGTGGAAGGAGCTCCATAGTACTCCTCCAGGGTGATTTTCTGTTCGTTCAGATACGTTGCGAGCGGAACACCGACATAACGGAAATGCCATGGTTCAAAATTGTAGCCGGTAATCGACTGTTTTTTGTCCGGATATCGTAAAATCCAGCCGTAGTGGTGCGCATTCTTTTGCAGCCATGCATATTCCTTCGTATTCAAAAAATCGTAATTGTTGTTATAGCTGGTTGCCTCACAGCAGAGGTCGACCGCAAGTCCGGTCTGATGCTCCGAGGTGCCGGGAACTGCGTGGTAGCGCGCGGTATTATAGTAGCCGGTGCTTTGCAGCGCCCACGAATAAATGGAGCGCTGCAGAGAGTACGAACGAAAACCGCAGCGCAATACGAGCTCCAGTCCATCCTTTTTTGCCGCAGCAAAAAGCTCTTCGAGTGCGGCAGCGGCAACAGGCTGCAGATAACGCCGCTCATTAGTTCCCTTGTGGTAGATTTCAACCGCCGGTTCCACCATGTAGGGAATGTAGTCGGAGGCAAGCGAATGCTCCTTATTTACCAGCAACGTGTAGGTGGTAGTGTCATCGTTCATTGGCGCTGCCTCCGGAAATTGATACACAGGGTTTCCATCTGAGGTTGCCTGCGTCGTACCAAGCGGTAACGGCGTCGGGGCAGCCGGTTTTTTCGTCGGAGTCGGAGCTTCGGGCGTTTTTGTCTGTGTTGGTGATAAAGTCTCCGGCGGCGGTGTCGGAGTCGGCGTACCGGAAGGGCCGGCAGGTGCTGGAATCGGAAGAAAATCCGGAATCTGACCGGAAAAGAGCAGCTGGTTCAGCATGACGGATTTACCCGGAAAGAGCTCCATCGTCTTTGCGGCGTGCAAAAAGGCAGCCGCATTCGTCCAAGGAGAAAAGCTCCCAAGCGAAAGTGACAGCAAAGCTGTGGATGAAAGCAACCGAAACCAAACCATAATAACCTCCAGAATCTTTCAAAAGCAAATTAGAAGCGCAGTGTTCCTGTGCTTCTATAGGAAAGCATAGTATTTATTCAAAGTCTCTCCATGTAGTATAGCGCAAAAGTCTCAAAAAAGAAAGAGGAGAATTCCGATTGACATTTTTTCACAGACATGGTATGATGAACATCAGAATTAGATATACTACAAAGGCAATGAAGGAAAGAGTAGGTAACGAAGGGCTTTACAGAGAACTCTGCAGATGCTGAGAGCAGAGATGCAGGTACTTACCGAACATGGTTCCGGAGCTTCGCACCGAGGAGACTTCTTAGGCTGCGACGGGTACGCCCGTTAGCGTGTGCGACTGTAAAACCAAAGGTGAGCAGTCAGTAAGGCAGACTTCGTGAGGAGTTTGTGAATTAAAGTGGTACCACGGGAAGGATTAAGCTCTCGTCTTTAAGAAACTTAAAGGCGGGGGCTTTCATTTTTATGCGGGTTTGTATAAGCCTTGCGGAAAAGCAAAGCTTAGAGCAGGGCGTATGCGTTATAGCCCCCTTAGCAGAAAGGAGTATGAACATGAGTAAAAAAGGACCGTATTACATTACAACCGCAATTGCTTACACCTCGGGCAAGCCGCACATCGGAAATACGTACGAGGCGATTCTGGCAGACAGTATCGCACGTTACAAGAGATTTCAGGGGTATGAGGTATTTTTACAGACAGGTACCGATGAGCACGGTCAGAAAATCGAGGAGAAGGCTGCGGCAGCAGGTGTAACTCCAAAGGAATATGTTGACAAGGTATCCGGGGAGATTCGTAATATCTGGGATCTGGTTGGAACCTCCTACGACAAATTCATTCGTACCACGGACGAAGACCATGAGCGTCAGGTACAGAAGATTTTCAAAAAGATGGTGGATAAGGGAGACATTTACAAGGGTGCTTACGAAGGCCTTTATTGTACTCCGTGTGAGTCATTCTGGACTGAGTCCCAGCTTGTGGACGGAAAGTGCCCGGACTGCGGACGTGAAGTAAAACCGGCGAAGGAGGAGGCTTATTTCTTCCGTATGAGCAAATATGCCGACCGTCTGATTGAGCATATCAACACGCATCCGGAATTCATCCAGCCGGTAAGCCGCAAAAATGAGATGATGAACAACTTCCTGCTTCCGGGCCTTCAGGACCTCTGTGTATCCCGCACCTCCTTCAAATGGGGAATTCCGGTAACGGAGGACCCGAAGCATGTCGTATATGTGTGGCTGGATGCACTGACCAACTACATCACCGGTATCGGCTATGATGCGGACGGCAACCATACGGAACAGTTTAACAGGCTCTGGCCGGCAGACCTTCACCTGATTGGAAAGGATATCATCCGTTTCCATACGATTTACTGGCCGATTTTCCTTATGTCCTTAGACCTTCCGCTTCCGAAGCAGGTATTTGGTCATCCGTGGCTGCTGCAGGGCGGTGATAAGATGAGTAAGTCTAAGGGAAATGTAATCTATGCGGACGATCTTGCGGATTTGTTCGGAGTAGATGCCGTTCGTTATTTCGTACTGCACGAGATGCCGTTTGACAATGACGGAACGATTACGTGGGAGCTTCTGGTAGAGCGTTTGAATGCTGACCTTGCCAATACACTCGGAAATCTTGTAAACCGTACCATTTCCATGAGCAATAAGTATTTTGGCGGGGTGGTTCGCAACGGCGGTGTGGCAGAACCGGTAGATGAGGAATTAAAGGCTCTCGCATTGGAGACTCCGGGTATTGTGGAAGAGAAAATGGAGAAGCTTCGTGTGGCTGACGCCATTACCGCAGTATTTAATCTGTTCAAGCGCTGTAATAAGTATATTGACGAAACAGCTCCGTGGGCACTGGCAAAGGATGAGGCAAACAAGGACCGTCTGGCGACCGTTTTATATAATCTTGTTGAGAGCATCTGCATCGGTACTGCACTGTTAAAGTCCTTCCTGCCGAATACCGCAGAGAAGATTTTGGCACAGTTAAATGCGAAGGAACGCAGTCAGGAGGAGTTAAAAACCTACGGCTTGTACGTTTCCGGCACAAAGCTTACCGAGACACCGGAGATTCTGTTTGCCCGTCTGGACCTGAAGGAGGTTATGGAAAAGGTGGCAGTGATTCAGGAGAAGCAGCGTGCGGAGGCGGCAGCAGAGGCAGCGGCAGAGGCAGAAAGACTCGGTCTTTTGACACCGGCTGCAGAGGCTGCCCAGACAGAGGAGTCCGTGATTGATATCGAGGCAAAGCCGGAGATTACGTATGACGATTTTGCAAAGCTGCAGTTTCAGGTAGGTGAAATCATTGCCTGCGAGGAGGTAAAGAAGTCGAAGAAGCTCCTGTGCTCCCAGGTAAAGATTGGAAGCCAGGTAAAGCAGATTGTATCCGGTATCAAGCAGCACTATTCTGCAGAGGAAATGGTTGGAAAGAAGGTAATGGTACTTGTAAATCTGAAACCGGCAACTCTCGCAGGCATCGTTTCGGAAGGAATGCTTCTTTGTGCAGAGGATGAGAACGGTGAGCTGGCTCTTATGACCCCGGAGAAGAAGATGCCGTCCGGTGCCGAGATCGCATAATAAAGTTATGCGCCTTCGGCGGAACGCATAAAGCCCGGCTTTGGGGTGTTGCCTGTGGTTGCCGGAAGCTGCGTAGAAAGTATGACTTAATAAATTTTTAAACGGTTCCTTCCTTTTCTCTTAAGAAGCCTGTGGTAATCTGTTCTCAGAGGAGCTTTACAGGGAGATAGATTTGGCAGAAGAATCGGGAATGCGCATAAGGAGTTTACCTTATGGTTCTCCCGGCTTGTGCCTGAGGAGGAAGGAAGCAATATGATAGAACGTTTCACGCGAAGTCGTTTTGAACGGGAGCTGGACCGCGGGGCGTCGAAAAAGAAAGCGTCGGTCGGGTCTGCGATTGCAAAATTTGGAAGGAGCAGAGGAATGCAGATTGTTCTGTGGGTAACGATGCTTGTGCTGATGTTATATGCGGTGTTTGCATTTCTTTACACAACGGTAGTTTTATATTCTTCGGGCGTTAAAACCTCATTTTTGTGGTTTTGGCCTGTGACCTTTTTTATTTCCTGCACGGCAGCGATTGGTTTGTTTTTAGTGCTGCGGGGACAGCTTGAGGTGCTTCGTGCACCGGCAGTTGTTCTGACGTTTTTATTCTGGGCAGTTGTCCTTTTGCTTGGCGGTGTGTTTACCCAGGTGTATCGTGCAGGAAGAGCGGAGCCACAGAAGGATGCGGATTATGTGATTGTGCTTGGTGCGCAGGTGCGCGGAAATGTTCCGTCGCTTGTCCTTGAGGCGCGGATTCGCAAGGCTGCGGAGTATATGAAGGAAAATCCGGACGCGATTGCAGTAGCCTCCGGCGGTCAGGGAACGGGGGAGCTGGTTTCCGAAGCAGAGGCCATCAAACAGGGACTGATTCGTTACGGGATTGCGCCGGAGCGGATTTTACTTGAGGCTCAGTCGACGAGTACCCTGGAAAACATCCGGTTTTCGAGCGCAGTGATTTCCGCAAACGAACAGGAGAAGCTTTCGGACCGTATGTGCATTGCAGGAGGAAACAATAAAGATGCAGAAACGGTTGCAGAAACGGTTGCAGATACAGCCGGTCTTGCCTATGCTTCCAAAATTGTAGTTGTTACCAATGATTTTCACGTATACCGTGCAACCAGGCTGGCAAAGAAAAATGGATTTCAGAATGTTTCCGGTTGCGGTGCGACGGATGCGTTTGCGGTTACAATCCAGTATTATGTCAGGGAATGCATCGGTGTTGTGCTGGAGTTTTTGCGTGGAACCGTGTAAACGGAGGAAGTTATGATTATAGATACCCATGCTCATTATGACGATGAAGCATTTAACGAGGACCGCGATGCGGTCCTTAGGTCGCTTAAAGAGGAGGATGTATCGCTTGTTGTAAATATTGGTGCAAGCATGGAGTCTTCAGAGCGTACGGTGGAGCTGGTGAAGCAGTACCCGTTTGTATATGCTGCGGTCGGGGTTCATCCGGACTCGGCAAAGGAGCTTACGGAGGAAAAGCTTGTACGGCTTCGTGAGCTTGCCGGTGCTGACAAGGTAGTTGCCATCGGTGAAATCGGGCTGGACTACTATTGGGACAGTTCACCGCGCGATGTGCAGAAATACTGGTTTTTGCGGCAGCTGGATCTGGCAATGGAGCTGGAGCTTCCGGTGGTCATTCATTCCCGGGAGGCAACGCAGGAAACGCTTGACATTATGAAAGAGGCATATCGGAGGTCGCAGGGAACGCTTCGGGGTGTGATTCATTGCTTTTCCGCAGGACCGGAAATTGCAAAGGAATACACCGATATGGGCTTTTTCATCGGAATCGGCGGTGTTGTGACGTTCAAAAACGGGAAAAAAATGAAGGAGGTCGCAGCATCGATACCGTTTGATAAGCTCGTGCTTGAAACCGACTGTCCGTATCTGGCACCGGAGCCAAACCGTGGAAAAAGAAATCATTCCGGGTATCTGATCTATGTTGCAGAGCAGATTGGCACACTACGGGGCGTTTCGGCAGAGGAGGTTATCCGCGTAACCGAAGCAAACGCAAGAGCCTTATACACGCGCCTACCATAAGAAAGGATGAAACATGGCAAATCTGGGAAATCCACAGGAAACGATAGCAATCTTAAATAAATATGGATTTAATTTTCAGAAGAAGTTTGGTCAGAATTTTCTGATTGATACGCATGTGCTGGAGAAAATCGTCCGGGCGGCAGAGATTAAAAAGGATGATCTGGTGCTGGAGATTGGTCCGGGAATCGGAACACTGACGCAGTATTTATGCGAAGCGGCCGGAAAGGTCATTGCCGTGGAGATTGACCGAAACCTTATTCCAATTTTAACGCAGGACACGCTGGCGGCTTACGATAACGTAACGGTCATCAACGAGGATGTGTTAAAGCTGGATTTAAGGGAGCTCGCCGAGCGTGAAAATGGCGGCCGGCCGATAAAGGTGGTTGCAAATCTGCCGTATTATATCACAACTCCGATTCTCATGGGCCTGTTTGAAGCACATGTGCCGCTCAGCTCCATTACAGTTATGGTTCAGAAGGAGGTTGCCGACCGGATGCAGGCTGCTCCGGGGGGGAAGGATTACGGTGCGCTCTCACTTGCGGTGCAGTACTATGCAACTCCATATATTGCGGCCAATGTTCCCCCGAACTGCTTTATGCCGCGCCCAAATGTAGGCTCGGCAGTCATCCGGCTGACGATCCATGAAACCCCGCCGGTTGACGTGACGGACGAAGCGCTGCTGTTTAAGCTGATTCGTGCCTCCTTTGCACAGAGACGGAAGACTTTGGTAAACGGTCTGACAAATTCTCCGGAATTAAGCTTTTCAAAGGAGGAAGTGACCGAAGTATTGACTGCTTGCGGATTTTCGCTGATGGTGCGCGGAGAAACGTTAAGTCTTGTCGATTTTGCGCGGCTTTCCAATGCGTTTTGCAGACTATAATTCGTACAACCGCCGGCCAATGATGAAATAATTGGATTTTCATCTGAAGAAACCATAGCTTTTTATAAAGCTAATGTAAAATAGAAAAAGAAAAAGATGTGTGAAACAATTTTTCTGTTTCACACATCTTTTTTAATCAGAAGCGGTTAAATTATTTTAATACAACCTCGCCCCACTGGCTCGCATTTGCATAGGAGTTATCGGTCGGGTCATTAAACTTCATAACGCTGACACGGCTGCCGGAAGCGTTAGCATCGTTAATCTGAACATCAAAGCCAAATACTGCACCGGATGCCGGCTTGCTCTTTAACGGAATTGCGAGCTCGATGATGTAGCCCTTATTCGTGGTTGCTGCAGCAGCCTTAACGCCTTCGGTTGTCGGTACGGTACCAAAAGTAAGCTCGCCCTTGTAGTTGACACGGTACTGTCCGCAAAGGTCTGTGTAGTACTCCTCCTTCATGTTTTCCGGGTCAAAGAATACTTCAACGGAGTCCTGCTCGTAAGAATTCGGATTGTCAGAATTCAGTACGCTGTCTTCTACCTCTACAAGTACATAGAAGTAGTTGTCATCATAGAGCGTAAATGCCTTACCGGTTGCACCCTGCCATGCATAGAGCGGGGTGTTAATCGTGTAGGAGGAAGTTGCGGTCACCCACATGGAATCCTTCTTACCGTCAATCTCCGGAGGTCCCTGCGCTGCTTTTGCCTGGCGGACAGGTGCGGCCTGGGTATCATTTGCGGCATTTGCCACATAGGCTTCCGGATCCATCAGCGCGTAGAAAGCTTCCTTCGGAGAAAGGTCCTTATTGAAAATAAGCGGGCAGCTTTCTTTTCTCCAGCTGGTATCGTCGCGATAGCCCCAGAAGGTGACACGCTCGATGCTGTCTGCATATTCCTTATAAAGACTGAAGAGCTTTGCATAGTAGAGAGCCTGCTTTTTTTCATTTGCAGAGGAAAGCTTTCCGTTGCTTCCGTTTACTCCGACATCAAGCTCGGTAACAGAGATTCTCAGGCCTTCAATCTGGGAGAAAAGCTCAAGAGACTTACGAACGGAGCTTAAGGAGGTATCGGTGCTGTAATGGCCCTGCATACCGATGCCGTCGATGCGGATGCCCTTGCTGCGAAGGTCCTTAATCATGGCAGCGGCAACCTCAGCCTTGTTGTAATCGTTCATGTTGTAGTCATTGTAGTACAGAAGCGTGTTCGGAGCAGCCTCAGCAGCGAACGTGAAGAGGAGCTCTATATAGTCCGTACCTATGGACTTGGTCCACTGGGTTTCACGAAGCTGTGACTTCCAGTCACCGTTTGCCGGAAGCTTCGCGCCGTCCTTGATTGCCTCGTTTAATACGTCCCAGGAATAAATCTTGCCGTCATAGCGGGCAGCAAGTGTCTGCACATGCGTCTTTAGGCGCTCAATTGCAGATTCACGGTCAGAAACCTGACTTAAGTAATTACCGGACTGGTTGTGCCAGCAAAGCGTATGTCCAATCGGAGTAATCCCGTTACTCTGGCAGAACTCAACCATGGCATCGGCATCGTTCCAGCGGAAATTACCCTCAGACGGCTGCATTGCATCCGGCTTCATCAGGTTCTCCGGAGTCATAACGTTAAAGTGCTGTAAAATCAGGTCCTTGTCTTTCCCGGTAACCTGCCAAGGATTATAAATCGTTCCGATCATGAAATAATCCTTGTAAATCTCCTTCAGGCTGACACCTGAAATGTCCGGACGCGGAGTCGGAGTAGCAGTCGGGAGTGGTGTTGCCGTTGGAGCTAAGGTCGGCTGTGGTGCCTCCGTCGGTTCCGGAGTGGCTTCCGGAGTCGGTGCGAGCGTAGCCGTTGCTTCTACGGTCGGGGTGGTGTCGTTTTCCGGCTGCTTCGTGCTTGCGCATGCTGTGAAAAGTACAGAAGCGGCAAGACCGAGCAGCAGGATACTGGTCTTTTTTCTCATTTGAAACCTCCATATAATTTGATGTAATAAAATACACATCAGTTTATGCACAGGGCATCCTGTTTTTGCCATGTGCACTATATAGTTTACAACAAAATTGGCTTTATTTCAACTGTTTTGTGAGGGCGCCTGTCGTGAGGAAAGGGCAGACACGTTTATCACTGTTAAATATCGTTTAGTCCTCAATATAGGTATTCCTTGGAACAAGGCTGCTTTCCTCATTTGTAAACGACAACGGATTCGAGTCGTTGCCGACCTGCGCAACGGTTACGGTAAGCAGGTCATTTTCCTTTGCCATTATACCGGAAACGCAGACGAGCTGAGGGTTGATGTAGGTTGTTATGCACGGTTCTCCGTTGATGTACACAATGCTGTAGGAGGTAAAATTGGTTCCGTTTACGAATAAACGATAGGCTGTCGGAGAGCTGCTTTGAAAAAACAGACTGGTAATCTCGATTTTTTCGGAGCCAAACCGGAGATCGGTTGCATGGTATGGGTTGTGTCCGTCGTAGCTGTCATTGGTGCCGTACAAAACATCATATTCCAAAAGCTCCATATCCTCAAGGTACGTCGGCGAATCGCTCTGCGTCTGGTGGAAACGGGTGAATAAGCCCTCGTGTATGTTGTAGCCGTTCAGTACATGCGCCGAAAGTGCATAAGACTCCAGGTCGCATTTTATCGGCTCGGCTGCACGATGGTTGTTCCAGATGACGTACTCGGTTTCAAACAAGGAGCCATTGTCCATCATCTCCTCCGTAAACGGAAATGCCGGAAGGTGATCCCCGAAAAGTACCAGAACAACCTCCTCCTCATAGGCAGACAGCGCGTTACAAAGCTCCTGCAAAAATAAATCCATTTCATAAAGCTGGTTTACATAATAGGAAAAACCAACGAAGGAGTCTTTAAGCTCCTCCGGCAGGGAAAGAACGGAAATTTCCCGCGCTTCTTCCGGGAAAACCTCCGGATACGCACCGTGTCCCTGTACCGAAATGGCATAAATGAAATCCTGACCGTCTGTGGAACGCAGGGATTTCAGTATTTCCTTCGTCAGAATTTTGTCCTTTGGCCAGCCAAGCGGGTTGGTTTCGTAGGAGCCCATGTATTCAATCGGGGTGAAGGTCTGAAAGCCAAGCTGCGCAAACACCTTATGCCGGTCATAGAAGGTTCCGTCGTTGTTGTGAATGGCGTGTGGTGTCAGTCCGATGGCGGAAAGGTTAAATGCAAGACTTTCACAAGCAGTTTCCCGCAGGATGGTCTTGTAAGGATACTCTCCCGGCCCGAAAAAGTCCAGATTCATACCCGAAAGTATTTCAAATTCCGTATTGGCAGTACCTGCGCCAATCGAAGGAACAGTCAGAAAACCGGAAGGACACGTTTCCCGCAAATGTGCAAAAAACGGTGTCGGTGCGGAGGAAAAGACTGCTTTGCGAATATGCTCCGGGTTAAAAAAGGATTCCAGCTGAAGAAAAATAATGTTCGGGTGCTCGGTTTCTACAAAGACCGGAGGCTTTTCGTCTACAGCCGGAGTGGCGGAAACGGTCGGGGTAATATCCTTCGGCTTCTCAGTCGGAGCCGGAGAAAGAGTTTCCTCCGGGAGCGGGGCGGCAGTAGGCACCGGAGAAACAGGAGTGTTCGTAATTGCTGCCAGAATTTCATCGATTTTTTCCTCGGAATAGGAGGACGGCTTGGAAATACCGGTTCCGAAAATGCTGACACTGAAGCAGTACGGAAGTCCGTTCTTTGCAAAGCCTTGGCTGATGTTACCGAAGTTACGTTCCAGAATGCCGCAGAACACAAACAGCTTCGTAAAAATCAGGCTGACAAGCAAAAACGAAGCAAACAAAAGGCAGGCACCCGGCTTTGAAGCTCCTTCCGTTTCCTTTTTCGTACGCAGATACAGAACAACACCGATGGCGCAGACGAGAACGAGCGCAGCGGCAATCAGGATAATCTGAAACGGCGACAGGTAATGGTTCATAATAGAAAAGGCGGAATCAAGCAGCAGCAGGTCAACGCCCGTAAACGGGGTAACGCGGAACTGCAGTAAAATAAAGTCAGTCACACCAATGGCAAGCCACAGAGCGCAAATCAGAAAGCGCGCAAAAAGTCTCCGACGGAACAAAAACGAGAGTGACAGTGTAGTGCAGATAAGGAGCGTGTTATAAAGAAAAACAATCGGTGAGGTAAACAGATACACAAATGGATTCACCAGAGATTCTCTTGCAAACATCTCCACCACCAGGTGCAGAATCACAGCTGGAAGCAGGCATTCCTTCGCAAAAAGCTTAAGCTGCGTCTTGTATGCTAAAATTATGCATTTAAATTTACTTAAATTCATAACTCCTCCCAAATAAACAAAAACAGAATGTTAAAATCATTAGGTAGAATAGCACAAACCTGACAAATACGCAAGAGACAGATACGAATGCCTATTGACTTTTGGCTCCTGTATGGCAGAATAATAGGTGCATGGAATGGCTGGAACAGGTAATCTATTGGTTAAATTTATGTGGGAGGTCAACAGGGAGTGAAATCTTTGACCATCCATGAAGAAAGGCTGACAAAATATGACAGAATCAGATAACGATGCCCGCAGGGCAAACGACCGTGCGGCGAAGGAACGGGCGTATTTGAGGCGCATGGAAAAAAAGCAGAGGGCGGAGGAACAGAGAAGACAGGAGCAGGAAAAGCTTCTTTCCGAAAAAAGAAGGACAGACGAGCACTTTATGCGGGAAGCAATCCGGCAGGCAAAAAAAGCAGCGAAATACAATGAGGTGCCGATTGGCTGTGTGCTGGTAAAGGACGGGTGTGTGATTGCGCGGGGGTATAACCGGAGAAATACCGACAAAACCACGCTCGCGCATGCGGAGCTTGCAGTAATCAAAAAGGGCAGCCGGCTGCTTGGTGACTGGCGGCTGGAGAACTGTACGCTTTATGTAACGCTGGAGCCGTGTCCGATGTGTGCCGGGGCAATTGTGCAGGCACGCATTCCGCGGGTCGTTGCGGGCAGCATGAATCCGAAGGCGGGCTGTGCCGGCTCGGTGCTTAATCTGTTTCAGACGCCGGGCTTTAACCATAAGGTAGAGTTTGAACATGGTATTTTGGAGCAGGAATGTTCGGCGCTTCTGCAGAAGTTTTTTTCGGAGCTTAGGGTTGAAAAACGTCCGGAGAAGCATTGAAAAGGCAAAGAACGGCCGTAATATAAAAAGTCTGTCGAAAAGTCACGAAAGCTCTTTTCTTTGCGGGGAAAATAGGGTATACTTTAAGGTGGAGGCTTTTCTAGGGAAGCACTGATTAATTCAGTGCTTCCCTAGAAGCCTCCGGCGGATCGCACGAATTTGCAGTAGAAATTGTAGCTTCGCTACGCAAATTCGGCGTGGAAACGCTTTCATCAGCGTTTCCATAGAGATTTAGGAAAGGAGTGGCAGAAACATGGACGCAAATTATCAGATGCTTCATGATATTATTGACTTTCATGGCGACCGGATGCGCAATCTGAGACGCTATTACCCGTTTTTCTGCCTTCAGAATACAGCCTTTCACCTGTTTAAGGAAGGAAAATACGCCTTTCTTGATATTGGATATATTACGCTTGCACTGCTTCGGTTTTTCATTGAGGAGAACCAGTTCAATGACCGTCCGGTAGGGTATGCACAGGTTTCTTCGTTTTTGTCGGACGTGCTGACACGGGATTTTGAGCTTGTACTTCCGAAGGAGGAAGAAAAAGAGCTGATAGATTATATCTTTGACAAGATAAAAAATGACGGAAAACCGTTTGTAATGGAATATTTTGACCCGGAAAAGCATGCCAGGGCTTCCGTTCGCATGAAGCTGATTGATGCAACACTTTCGGGAGAGGGTGTGCTTTACTCGATTACGGCAGACGCCATCGAGTTTTATCTGGATACGAAGGAAATCCGTGATGAGAGCAAAATCAACATCCAGCAGGTGCTGTTAGAGAAGATGATTCATACGAAAAACTTCAAGGGCGGCATCGATGTAATCCGCCGCATCAACAGTGAAGTAAACCGCCTGCGCAAGCAGAAAAAAGAGGTTCTGGCACTGCTTGGCGGTAACGTGTTTGACGGTGCAAAGGCACTGGAGGAATTCAACCAGACCGGAATGCGCTGGTTTTCCGAGGAACAGAAGCTGTTTTTGCATAATATGGAGCTGATGGAGCGTGCGCGTTCAAAGGCGGAGGAGGGAATGTCCGGTGAAGGTGACCGGGAGGCTCTCCGGGAGATTTACCAGCTGGAAACGGAGCTTAAAAGGGCGATGGCAAATCATGGAGAGCTGCTTGCCGATTGCATGGATTTACAGGTACGTGCCGATGAGATGATTCATAAATACAAATACAGCCGCTTACGCGGCGCCTTTGATTTCCGCGCGTTTGTAGCGGCTGCGCAGGAGGCACAGGATATATCGCTTTTATCCTCCTTTGTGGAACCGCTTCTGCTGCCGAAGCTTGGGAAGCAGTTTTCGCTGTTACAGACGGACGAGCTTCTGACTACTGTTTCCGGGGAGGGTGAGACAAAGGAAGAGGTCGGCGAGGCAAAGGAGGAGATGTACCGCTTTGAAGATGAGCTTGAGGAGGAACGAATCCGGGACAACTATGCTGCAATTGTGAAGACGCTCTTAGATGTTCTGCTGACGGAAAAACGGATTTCTCTTTCGGAACTCAACAAACGGCTGATGCTGAAGTATTTTGATGTGGTATTTAAAAACAGTGATTATTATTCGTTTTTGGTACACATCTGCCAGAAAAAGGAATACGATCTTTGTCAGGTAAAAAAGAAGCAGGATACGTTTTTTGAAGGGATTCTGGCAGAAATTCTTTCGTCAGAGAAAAGTGGGAAATACGAGCATCTCCGGTTCCGGCTGATTATGAAGCCGGAGGCAGAGGAAATTATCCATGAAATCGCCGGCGTGGAGCGCGACCGCGTGTTTACAACAACGGAGCTTGTTTTTGAAACGATGGGAACTGAGGACCTGCAGTAGGAAGGGTTAGAACGATGGACCAGAAAAATCTTGAAAAGGCGACCGGACTTCTGGCTGCGCTCTTAATTGGGGAGCCGGTAGAGGAGAATGGGAAAAATGCCGGACTTTATCATGCATACCGGGAATCGGGTGAGGTCAGCGATGCACTGGAGCTGATGTTAAAAAAGCTGAATCTCCGGGTGTACGAGTACGAGTATGCACTCTATATCTGTCCGGGCGAGCATAACCGTGTGTTTGGCTACAGTAACGAAGAATTAAAACGTCTGATGGGGCTTCGTCTGAACAGGGAGCTGTATTTGTGTTACTACCTGATTTATCAGGCAGCGGCATGCTTTTATCAGGATTCCGCCACCTACAACTACACCGAGTATATTAAGCTGGAGGACTTGCTTTCCGCGGTGGAGCGTTCCCTGGCCGGAGTAGTTTCCGGACTGCATCGTTTTGCCAGTGAAACTCCGGAGGAGAAAAGCTTTACGGCGCTTGCAATTATGTGGGATGAGCTTCCGGTTGTGGCAAGTGAGGATACCCAGGGAGTCCGTGCGGGACGAGGCTCCAGAAGCGGTTTTGTGAAGCTTGTGCTGAATTTTCTGGTTTCCCAGGGATTGTTTACAGAGGCGCAGGAGCGGTATTATCCGACCGGAAGAATGCACGCTTTGATTCGCAGATATTTTGAGGAAGAAAAGGGACGTCTTTACGAGATACAGATGCAGATGAGCAAAGGAGGAGAAGACGGTGCCGCATATTAACCGGATTCGTGTGAACAATGTAAAATATAACTTCGGAACACAGGCCTACGATGACTTTGTGATGAAGCTGTTTGGAGGAAATACCCTGTATGACCTTGCAAACGGTGGTGGAAAAAGTGTTCTGATGCTGCTCCTTTTGCAGAATGTGATTCCAAATTGTACGCTGGAT
>CALZBV010000014.1 GCA_945622055.1 uncultured Clostridia bacterium | reverse complement strand
GTCATACGGGAAGAAGTCTGCGGTACATCGTCATCATCGTCATCTCTTCTTGCCGGTGCTATTGGTCTCTGCGGCGGACGCGGAGAAGACATGGTCATACGGGAAGAAGTCTGCGGAACCTCCTCCGGCTCCTCCTTCTTTGTCGACTTTGGAAGCGTCGAGTATACCGGTCTCGGAGCAACCAAATTGGTCTTTGCCTTATCCTTCGACCTGGTCTCCTCCAGCTCCTCTGCTTCGGCAGCCTCAGCCTCGTATTTCTCATAACGGTTTCCAAACAATCTGCTGGTCGTTTTCTTGGATACTGTCTTTTCTTCCTTTTCCTTTGGTGCAACACCGTTTCTGCGGTCAAGCTCTTCTCTTGCCTGCTCGCTCAGATCCTTTGCTGCAACAAAGTCAAAGTAAACACCGTAACGTTCCTTGTAATGCTTATAATACGGACTGAATACAAGCTCTTCGTCTGCATCCGTTCCGTTTATGTAGAAGAAAAGTCCGTCTCCCTTTTCAAGATTCTGCTTGATGGAAGCCAGCCATTCGTCAACCGTTCCTTTTTGAATCACAATGGATTCACGAACAGGAGCTTCCTTAACCGGAACCGTTACATTTACTCCGGTGGTCTCCGTACGCATATCAGTATTGCCAAGTCCTGCAGCAAGAGCAAACGGTCCGTAGGTAAACGCAACGGAATTCGGGGCATCCGGAAGTCTTTCTGCACGAACCTCCGGATAGAACCGGATGGAAACCTTATCACCGGTCTTCCACTCATGCTCAAGACAGAGATATCCATTCTCTTCCTTTACCGCTGCAGCTGAACCGTTTAAGGTCACCGTCGGCTTCTTTAACGACCACGACGGGATTCTGTAGCACATGGTAAACTTCGATTTTCCCATGGCAAGAATCGTAAATTCCGTCGTATCAAACGTCTCTAAGCTGGTCTTCTGCGTGATATCAACATCCAGATTCATCTCATGAAGAACGGAAGCCACATACAGGTTCACATAAACCTTTTTCTCATTTACGTGATATACATCACTGTTCAGCTTCGTAAAATTCTCCATTCCGGTACCGGTACAGCACCAGAAATTCTCGAAAGGCTTACTGAATACCTTGAAATATCCTGCCTGCATCGGCTGGAAGTAGGTCGTCATACCCGTCTCCGGGTTCTGGGAACCAAGAATGGCATTCAGATATGCTTTCTCGTAAAAATCCATATACTTATGCTCGCCGGTAATCCGGTAAAGGCGATCCGCAAGCTTCAGCATATTGTAGGTATTGCAGGTTTCACAGTTACATCTGGAACGATTCGCCCCGAGAGCACCCGGCTCCCGGAAATGTTCATTCTCACTGTTACCGCCGATAACATAGGTATGCTTGTCAACAACCGTGTCAAAAAAGGCTTTCGCAGCATCCAGATAAAACTTTTCACTCTCTCCGACGACAATATAGCGGTTCAATGCGCCGACAAATTTCGGAATCATTGTGTTCGCATGCTTGCCGGAAAGAACATCCTTTCCCTCCGTTACATCACGGTACAGGTCTTTTTCGTCGAATTTTTCTGCCGTCTCGAGAAACTGTGTAAATTTTGTTTCTTTGTAGAGATCATACAGACAGTCATTCATACCGCCGTATTCGACAGAGAGAACCTTGGCTCTGGTCTCCTCGGACCACTTCTGCGTTCTGTAATAAACCCACTCGCCGAGTCGTCCCACGATTTCAAGTGCCTGTGGAAGCTTAGCATAACGATATACGGAGAGTAAACCAGCCATAATCTTATGCATTGTATACCACGGAACCCATGCATTTTCCCCATTTTCCAAGCGATCAAAAATTTCTTCCTTCGCTGCAAAAAGGTAGCCGTTTTCCGCCTGACAGTCTGCCAGTCCAAGGAGAAGATTTCCTAAGCTGTTTCTGGCATCATTGTCACGGGTTGCATCGAACAACTGGGCCTGCGCCGTCATATAATGACCGAGCGTATGTCCGGCAATCTCTGCATCCTCCCAGCCTCCAGTATAACGTTCCGCAGTTTTGGAAAGTCCTGCAGTCTCACGAAAGCCCGCTAAAAGACGGTCAATCTTGATACTTTTTAAATATTCCTTTTCCTTGCGTAACGCATTATCCAGAACCGGTTCTGTTAATTCAACATTGTTTAGTGCATACTTGTGAATTAACATAATAGCTCCTTTCCGGCATCCCACCTTACAGTGAAATGCTTTTTGTTACTTAGTGACTAATGTTAAACCGTTGCAACATCATCAAAGCTGTCCTTTAATGCAGGATAAAGCTTTTTGAATACCTGATACTTCTTCTCATACTTTGCAGTAAGCTCTGCATCCGGCTCCGTTGTATCAACAACAGTAATGAACTTATCAGCTGCCTCTTCTACGGAAGCATACTCACCGCAGCCTACTGCGGCTAAGATTGCTGCGCCGTAGCCCGGGCCCTCTTCGCTGTTGATGATGTCAACCTTAACATTCATAATATTGGCAAGCATCTTTCTCCAGAGCGGGCTCTTTGCACCACCACCGGTTGCACGGATGCGGTCAATCTTTACACCAAGGCTTCTTGCAATCTCAAGGGAATCACGGAGTGCAAAGGTAACACCCTCAAGCACAGCCTGAGTCATATCAGCTCTCGTGGTATCCATCGTAAGACCGATAAAGCAACCTCTTGCGTTCGGATTATTGTGCGGGGTTCTCTCCCCCATCAGGTACGGGAGGTAATATACATGGTTCTCGCCAAGTGCTGTAATCGTCTTCTGCTCTCCCGCATAATCCTTCGTTCCGATTATCTCGTCCATCCACCACTTATTGGAGGAAGCTGCGGAAAGCATGCATCCCATAAGGTGGAATTTACCGTTTGCATGGGCAAACATATGTAAGGCATTCTGATCGTCCACTGCAAACTTGTCACAGGCAACGAATACCGTACCGGAAGTACCGAGGGAAACAATACACATACCATCCTTCGTCGTCCCTGTTCCGATTGCACCGGCAGCGTTATCACCTGCACCTGCAATAATCTTTACGGTTTCAGGAAGATTCAGTCTCTTCGCCATGTTTGCCGTCAGCGTACCAACCACCTCGTAGCTGTCGTAAATCCTTGCAAGCTGGCTTTCCTTAATGCCACAGATTTCAAGCATTTCCTTGGACCAGCACTTATGCTCAACGTCCATCAGAAGCATTCCGGCAGCATCGGATGCATCCGTGCAGTGTACCCCGGAGAGAAGATATGCGAGATAATCCTTCGGAAGCATAATCTTTTCAATCTTTGCAAAATTCTCCGGCTCATGCTTCTTCACCCATAAAATCTTCGGGGCGGTAAAGCCGGTCAGTGCCATATTTGCAGTATAGGAGGAAATCTTCTCACGTCCGATTGTCTTGTTGAGATAATCGCACTCTTCCTGCGTTCTTCCGTCATTCCAGAGAATTGCCGGACGAATTACTTTGTCCTCCTTGTCAAGCATAACAAGACCGTGCATCTGTCCACCAAAGCTGATGCCTGCAAGCTTGTTTCTGTCAAGACCGTCAAAAATCTCCGAAAGTCCGCTCTCAAATCCCTTAAACCAGTCCTCAGGGCTCTGCTCCGACCAGCCCGGCTTCGGGAAAGACAAACCGTACTCACGGCTCGCAGTTTTCACAATTTTACCATCGCTTTCCATCAAGACAAGCTTTACGGACGATGTCCCCAAATCCACTCCTAAATAATACATAATTTCTCCTTTCTTCGCTCCTGCATCATGTAAATTTGAGTGCAGTATGCCATAATCTTATGATAACAATGTAACGGGATACTGTCAACATTTTTTTCACTTTTGCGCCTTATTTTCTCACTCTTTTTTATCCAGCTCTAGCTCATCATAAAGGTCAAGTCCGTAACTCGTCTGTTCCGGCGCGGTTTCCACGATATGAAAGGTTCTGTGACCGTTTTCCAGCCGCTCTGCCGCAAGAAAAACCGCATGCTCAGGATGTGTTGCGTAGCATTCTCTTGCAAATGCCAGCAGATGCGTTACCATCATCACCCGGATTTTTCTGTCATACAATGCCTTTACAATATCTCCCGCAATTACGGAGCCTTCCTTTTCCGTTGTTGTGGCAAAGGATTCGTTCAGATACAGCACGGAATCCTCCGTAATGTGATCAAAAATTCGCTCCATTCTGCCAAGCTCCTCGTCCAGACGTCCGCTGTTCATCGCACTGTCTTCCCTTCTGGTAAAATGCGTAAACACATTGCGGTACAAACCCGCGCCAAAGTGCTCTGCTGCAACAAACAAACCGCACTGATGCATAATCTGGGCAATTCCGAGGCTTCTTAGAAACGTTGACTTACCGCCCTGGTTGGCACCGGTTACAACAACCAGATATTTGTCATGGGCATCCAGCCGGTTTGAAACCGGAAGATTCTGGTTATACAGGGCAAGGGAAAGCTCCACCAGTCCGTCAAACCACAAATCCTTTCGCGGTGTCACCTCCGAAAAACATACCGGCACGTGGAACCGCTGCATCTGCCGGCAAAGATTCACTGCGCCGATATAAAATGCAGTCTGCTGATATAGCTGTGAAAAAAACTCCTCCTTTTCCTCAAGAAACGGTATAAAAAAGCTCATAAGTGACGCAAGCGCCGTATTTCTCAGCTCCGTCACCTCCTGCAGAAGATTCAGGTTTTCCAGATTTTCCACATGGGCACCGGAAATCAAAAGATTTCGTGCAAGCATTTCAAACTTTTCCGTCACTTTCTTTCCGATTCCCCTTTCCGGTTCCTTATCCTTAATTCTGCATAGCACAAGATCCGTCATTTCAAGACGTTTTCCAAGTCGCGCCGAAAGCTCAACCATGCCTCCTGCCGCTGCCTCCGCCAAATCATGAAGTACCTCGTGAAGCGTCGTCTGATATTCCTCATGATATTCCGAAAGGAAACGGCATTTGAACTCTCCAAGTCCCTCTGAAGCAAATTCTCCCGTCTGCTCCAGCAGCAGTTTTTTCAATTCATCCAGATAAAACACCTGGCGGTCCAGGTATTCAAGCTCCGTCAAAAGCAGCCTGCTGCGGTCATTATCTCCGTTGCGATACCACTTTTCCTTCTTCACGGCAGCAAACCGCTCAATCTCAGAATTTGCCTGCTTTGCCAGGTTATACAGAGCCTCCATGAAGCTGTAGTTTCTCATGCTCTCCCGGACAATCTCCTGACGGTACAAAAGGTCACGTTCACAAAGCAGCGGTACCATCATCACCTTGCGCATCATCTCCGTAACAAACGCATCCCGTTCACTGCTCCCATGCGGCTTGTCCCGGTTGCCTTCCGAAAAAATGCTTCCCGCGGTACGAAAGATAATCGTCAGATTCAGATCCCGGATAATCTCCTCACGGTCAAAATAGCTGACCGGATGCACCCATTCCCCGTCCGGATACAACAGCCTTACCTTCATCCTTCCGCCACCTCCGTTTCTGTCCCTTCCGCCTTTCCATTGCCGGTTTTTTCGCTTTTTTCTGTCGTTTCCTCCGGTTTCTGCCCGGCTTCTGAAAGACGCCTGTTCAGTCTTTCCACAATATCTTCATAGGTCAGGTTATGCCGTTCCACAATATCTGCCGCATACCCCGTACCCTCTGCCGGTCTGCGCTCCAGCCGGAACGTTCTCCTCTTGTGATTTTCACCGTCTGCAACCGCCACCAGACTGACCACACCGTCAATCTCCTGCGTCAGCTCCGAAATATGCGTTACATAAATTCCCCGGCAGTCCTGTAAAATAAAGTGCTTCAGAACCCTTGTTCCCATTATCCTGGCATCATACGTTGCCGCGGTAGTAAACAATTCATTCAAAATCACAAAGCAGTTTTTCCGCTTTTCCTTCAGCATCGGTCCGAGCCGGATCAGCTCCTCCTTCAGCTTTCCGCGACCGCTTTCCGCACTTTCTTCGGCAGAAAAATGCGTCAGAAGGCCGTTAAAGTACGGAAGCCTTGCAGCCTTTGCCGGAACCGGAAGTCCCTGCATGGCAAAATATACAATCTGACCGATGCTTCTTGCAAAGGTCGTTTTACCACCCTGATTCGGACCCGTTACAACAAAAAACTTCTCCGCCTCACAATATTCCACGGAATTTGATACCGTTTCCGCAGCCACCCACATGTTTTTCCAGGCAAGGGCAATATCATAGCCTTCCGTAATCTGAAACGCTCCGTCCGTTGTAAGCTCAGGAATACAAAAAGTGCAGCCGTGCTTTTTCATCTCCTGCTGATAACTCAGATAGGAAAGATAAAACTGCAGCTCCTGCTCCAGTTCATAAAGCTCCTCCGAAATCACATCTTCGTAGGTCTTTGCAAACTCCAGCACTTCCTTGAAAAATTCCGGCTTCAGTTTCTTATACACCGAAACAGCCTCTGTTTCCAGATATCCAAGCCGCTCATTTGCAAGGAACGGACTTGTCAGATAATAGCGTTCATAAAGACGTCCCTCTTTTTTCGTTTCAAACTGCTTCGGAAACAAAAAACGCAGCTTATCATAATAGAGCACTTCCTTTTTTCCCGTTGCAATCGTCATCTGGGAATCGGTCAGCGTCATATGGAACCTCAATTCCGAGAGCTGCTGATTCAGCTGTTCTGCCTTTTTCCTGCAGCTCATCATTTTCTTATCCGTCACAAGCTCCGAAAGCCTGTCTCTTACCTTAGTAAGTCCCTCTGACACAAGCTTTGCACCGGAAAGAGCCTCGAAAAGCCCGAAAAGTCCCTCCATATACTCCGACACTACCCCCAGAAAGCAGACACTTTTCTGTTGCTCTTGTCCTGTCTTTTTCCAAAACTCCAGCTGTTTTCTCGTTTCCCGCATCGCTTTTGAAAAATCCCAGAATGCTCCCGGCATTACCGTACTTTCAATATCACGGAAAACCTCCTGTCGGAACCGTACAATCCGCTCCGAATCCGGATAGGTATAAAACAGGTTTTTCAGGTCATATTCCTTATTTCTGACCTGCATTTCCGAAACCACCTGGTCCAGATTCAGATCCGCAAAATAATCCGGCATGACCTTACATTTATCGTTTACCTCCTGCTGGGGCATCAGCAGACTAATCATAGCTCTCACTCCTTCCAAAATGAATTCAGCTTATTCTCCACCGAGTCCAGTGTCACCAAATGATATTCCTCCCACTCCCTCGGAAACAGCTCCGTATAGCTATGCTGCGAGAATCTGGAATCCAGCAGGAGCACTGCACCCTTATCCTCCATGGTACGAATCACGCGTCCCGCTGCCTGTAACACCTTGTTCATCCCCGGGTACAGATACGCACGTTCAAAGCCTTTTTGCCCGTTTTCCTCATAAAAGCTTTTAAACAGCTCACGTTCGTCACAGACGAGTGGCAGTCCTGTCCCGACAATCACGGCACCAATCAGCCGTTCTCCCTTCAAATCGATTCCCTCTCCAAACACACCCCCGAGCACACAAAGCCCAATGGTTATTATTTCATTTTCCTCGGAAAATTCCGCCAGAAATTCTTCCCTCTCCGCTTCTGTCATGCTGCTCTTCTGATACAGCAGCCGCATCCTCTCCGGCTCCACCTTCTGACCAAGAAGCTCTCCCACATCCTTTAACATCTTGTAGGAAGAGAAAAAAACCAGATAATTTCCCTTCTTCGCCCCTGCAAATCGTATTATATATTCCGCTGCCCTTTCATACATCCTGGCACCGCGCTCGGTATAACGATAGCTCGTGTCCTTTGCAATCAGTATACACCGTCGTTCGGGCAAAAAGGGTGACGGCACATAAATTGCGTACGGTTCCTCCTCTTCACACGTTTCCTCCATGTAAAATTTTACCGGAAGCAGGGTTGCCGAGAAAAATATCGCGCTTTTCCCCTTTTTCAGGCATTCCTGTAATGCTCTCGCCGGGCGCATGCACTGTACCCTTGCATAAAAGTCACCGTTTTCCAGATACGAGGTGTAAAAGCGATAATCCTCCTCGGAAAAATCATACATTGCACTAAAGCTTCGCGCCGCAAAATACAGCTCCAGTACTGCTTCTTTTTCTTCCTTTGCGTGCGTCTCATCCTTCAAATATTCCTCACACTCCATAAGGAATCGCTGCAATGCCAGATTCAGTGCTCCAAATTCCTCGCATACCGTAAAGTCGGTGCAGTTCCGCTTTAACTCAAGCATCGCACGGTTACAGGCTTCCAGCCGTTTTATAAGCTTCGGCTGTCTCGTTCCGAGCAGCCTTTTCACCCGTAAAAAATCTTCCTTTATGAGCGTTGCGCTGTACATCTCCCTCGCACGTTCCGGAAGATTATGCGCCTCGTCCACCAAAAATACAAAGTCTCTTTTTTGCTCCGTGGCAAAGAACCGCTTCAGCGCTACCGTCGGATCAAACACATAGTTATAATCGCAGATGACTGCATCCGCCCAAAGCGTCAAATCCAGACAGAACTCAAACGGACAGACACAAAAACGCCCGGCATACTCCATAATCGTTTCTCTCGTTATCGTTTCCTCTGCACAAAGCATTTCATACAATGCCTCATTCACCCGGTCAAAATGGCCTTTTGCGCGCGGACATGCAAAAGGATTGCATTCCGGCTTTTCGAGCACACAAATCTTTTCCTTTGCGGTAATCGTTACACTCTTAAACTTCAGCCCGTTTTGTATGAGCAGGGAAAATGTCTCCTCCGCCACCGTACGAAGCATCGTCTTCGCAGTCAGATAAAAAAGCTTTTCCGCCTGTCCTTCTCCCATTGCTTTCACTGCCGGAAACACCGTAGACAGCGTCTTTCCGACACCGGTCGGTGCCATCGCAAACAGCATCTTTTCACGTACAATGGTACGATACACACCTGCCGCAAACTCCTTCTGCCCCGGCCGGTACGGATACGGAAAGGTAAGCCTTCGAATCGAGTCATTTCGCGTCCGCATCCATTTCCGCTCCCAGACCGCCCACCTTCGGTATTCGGCAATCAGCTGTTCAAACCATCCGGAGAGCTCACTCCACGTTAATTCTTCGGTAAACTGCTTTATATCCTCACGTTCAATGTTGCAATAGGTCAGCTGAACACCATACGTCAGCTCCGTAGGTTCGGTAAGCTCATCGCGCACTGCAAGCATATAAGCATAGCACCGTGCCTGTGCCAGATGTACCGGCTCCGGTCCCGGAAGAAAGTTCACATCCCGGTATGTACATTTAATCTCATCAATCAAAAACGAACCATCTGCCCGGCGAATGACACCGTCAGCCCTTCCTTCTACCAAAAGACTGAATTCCTCGCCCTCCTGCGAAATCGGAATTGCTATGGACAGCGGCACCTCAGAGGAATACTCTGCCCCCATCCCCTTTTGAATCTTGCGGTGCAGACGGGCTCCCTCCTGCATCGCGTCATTTTCCATTCGTCCGATGCGGTTATCAATATCTCCGGAGCGCATAATAAATTCAACAAGCGTCCGTACGGACACCTTGACCGTGTCCGCCACCGACGCTTGTTTCTGCTTCTTATTCAGTTCTTCCTTCTCTGTAGTGTCTGTCATACCCCGCCCCTCAGCTTTGATTTATTACTTCTATCATAGCATAGGACGTCCGTATGGTCAATCACTGCATTGAAGTTTGGCGTGTTTGCACACCGTTTTCGAAAACTATGCTTCCGTGCTTTCTACGGTGTTTTCTTCCACCTTCGTCTCCGCCGGAGTAATCTCCTTGCCAAGATAACTCGGCATTTCCATTCCAACCTGCTTAAACAGCTCATTCATCGGAGGAATTGCCTGCATCATTCCGGAAAGGAACCCGGAGGTAGCCGTTTTTCCGTCTGCGCTTTTGCCACCGTCCCAAACGGTTACCTTATCAATCTTGATATTCTTGATTGCATCCACCTGAATCTGCATCAGCTGCTCTAACTTATCCGCAACAATGAGCTTCACTGCATTGTCTGCGTTTCCGCCGGCTGCTTCCACGAGCTTTCTCATACCTTCTGCCTGCTTCTCTAAGATTTCCTGAGCACCGCGTGCTTCTGCAGCCATCTTTGCAAAAATCGCATCTGCTTCACCCTGTGCTCTGCGTCTTGCAACCTCTGCCTCTGCATCTGCGGCAATCTGTGCCTGCTCCTTTGCAATCTGTGCCTTGACGATGACGTCGGCCTGCTGGGTTGCCATCTCGAGCTGTGCACGGGTCTGCTCTGCCTCCTGCTGGGCGATATATGCTTCCTGCTTTGCCTTTGCAGCCTGAACTGCCTCAGCTGCAGTTGCAATCTTAAGTGCTTCTGCCTCTTTCTCACGACGGTTTGCCTCAGACTGGGCAACCTCAATCTTCGCATCATTTTCACCCTGGATAGCGGCTGCATCTGCAGCTGCCACCTGGATACGCTGATCCTTTCTTGCGAGTGCCTGACCGATTTCACCGTCACGGTCTTTTTCTGCAACGCTCTTCTTTGCATCGTTGATTGCCTTTGCGGCAGCTTCCTTACCGAGTGCGGAAATGTATCCGGATTCATCGGTAATATCCGTTACGTTTACGTTAATCAGACGAAGACCGATTTTCTTTAATTCAATCTCCACATTTTTTGAAACAGCAACGAGAAACTTATCACGGTCGGTATTGATTTCCTCAATATCCATCGTTGCGATAACGAGACGCAGCTGACCGAAAATAATATCCTTTGCAAGCTCCTGAATCTCATTCAGCTTTAAGCCTAAAAGACGTTCTGCGGCATTCTGCATAACACCGTCCTCCGTGGAAATACCGACGGTGAACCGGGACGGAACATCTACACGGATGTTCTGCTTGGAAAGCGCATTCCGAAGGTCAACATTTAACGAAATCGGCGTAAGGTCCAGATACTGATAGGACTGAATTACCGGAACGATAAATGCCGCACCGCCGTGAATACATTTTGCGCTTCTGGCCTGCCCGTTTTTGTCCGTACCGACCTTACCGTAGATAACCATTACCTTATCTGACGGACATTTGCGGTACCGTGAGATAATCCCCGCGACGAGTGCGAACAGTACAAGTACAATCACACTGATCAGAATAACAATTGTGTAGTCTCCCATTTCAAATCCTCCCTTTTAATATATCCTTTTGCACAAGGAAGCGGCACAAAAGCGTGCCGGGTACCTCCCTGTATATCAAAACCATTCACTGCATGGTTTTAATCTTTTTCCACTACGACCAGATTCCCTCTGACGTCCACAATACGCACACGGCTTCCGGACGGAATCGGCTCTGCTCCGTCAGTAACTGCATCCAGCTCCGCAAAACGGGAGGTGATATTCACGGTAACCTTACCACCCATCTCTCCCTTCGGAAGCACGGTAATGTAAACCTGCGCTGTCTCCCCGAGGATTGACTGCAGCCGGAAGGTTCCGTTCTCCGTAAGCTTCGTGGACAGCTGTAAAATCTTTGCCACCACGTACATCATGATAAAGCCGCAGACCAGACCAATCAAAACTGCTGCAATGTCCGGAAGATACGGAATTGCAACAATGGCTACCCACGAAAATGTTGCAAGAAATGCAACCACGCCCTGTACCGTAAACAACCGCAGGGTTCCAAACTCTCCCGACACCCGGGAAGCATCTCCGTCCAAAAGCTCTCCCACGGAATCTGTGGAAAAATCACCCTCCGGAATATCCAGGTCCAGCCCGGAAGTATCACTCGGATTAAAATCACTTCCCCCGTCCCCAAATCCTACAATTACAAGAATCGTCTGCAGCACCAGAAGCAGGGTCGACGGAATCGCAATACAATAAAAAAGCTGTTGAAGGCCTGAAAGCGCTGCCCACCATTCACTCATACTGCCACCTTTCTCCTCTTTTCCGTAAGAGGTAAATCTGATTTACTTCATAATAACATTTTCTTTCTTTTTTGTCAAGAATTTTCTCTGAATATTTATTTTAGAATACGAATCAATTATATTTTACATTAATAGTAAATTTTGCTTGCTTTTCATAAACTTTATGTTATAATAAAAGTAAACTATATTTACTATTTCGTATTCATAGCATCCTTCTGTTATCTGCTATTATTCTATGGAATACAGACTCTGCTATGCATGAATCCTGTCTGTTCGGAGGTGATACCATGGATTCCAAAGCTCTCGGCCTGCGGCTCAAAGAAGCGCGTCTTTCCAAAAAGATGACGCAAAGTGAAGTCGTGGGAACCTTTATTACAAGAAACATGTTAAGTCAGATTGAAAGCGGAAACGCCGTTCCTTCCATGAAAACGTTATCTTATCTGGCGGAAGTGCTGGAGCTTTCTCCTGCCGCCCTGCTGCAGGACGAAACCCTTCCCGATACTGCCTCTGCCACACCGGAGGAGGCGTTGTCAGAGCTTACCCAAAATACAGACACCATGCATTATCTTGCCGCCAGACAGCTGGTGCAGACCGGTGCATGGGCAGAAGCTATTGAGAAGCTGCTGCCTCTTTGTGAAAGCTCCTCCTTTACCGGGGAAGCCCAAAAGCTTTGCAGCACCTGCGCCATAAAGCTTGCAGAACAAAAAGAATCTGCCGGGGAGCTGGCAGAAGCACTTACGTACGCAAAGCTCGCCGAACAGTACGCCACCGGAATGTTTGCTTCAGCTTCCGATAAAACAGAGGCTCTTCTGCTATTGTCCCGGATTGCCGCTGCAATGGCGGTGTCTAAGTAAAGTCGCAGGTGTACCAAAGCAAATGTACTTGCTTTCCTATTCTCCAGCGTATATAATATTTTCTGAGGGCATCCAAAAGTCTTTCACGGATGCCCTTTTCCATCCCCGGATGGCGCAATCCGTAGCACATTTTCTGTAGAAACCGGACACACAAAAGCATTGTACCGGCAGCAGCTATACAAAGTGTTAAATCCAACCGGGTTGCGAAGTGCGGAGTTTAATTGTGGAAAACATTGTCATAGGTATTCTGGCTCATGTAGACGCCGGAAAAACAACCTTATCCGAGGCCCTGCTCTATTCAACCGGGGCAATCCGTACACTTGGCCGTGTCGATAGTAAAAATGCGTTTTTGGATACCGGTTTTATGGAACGCGCACGCGGCATTACCATATTTTCCAAACAGGCACGCTTCTCTCTCACCAATATCTCCATTACGCTTTTGGATACCCCCGGACATGTGGATTTTTCGGCAGAAATGGAGCGCACGCTTCAGGTACTTGACTACGCGGTACTGGTAATCAGCGGTGCAGACGGTGTGCAGGGACATACCAAAACGCTCTGGCAGCTGCTGAAGCATTACGGTATTCCAACCATTCTCTTTGTCAACAAAATGGACCAGCCGGGCACCAGCCGGCCGCTTCTTTTGCAACAGCTTCACAGCCTGCTCTCTGAAAACATAATTGACTTTTCCTATAAATCCGCCCTGGATACGGAGGCAATTGCCTTAACCGATGATGTCCTTCTGGAAAAACATCTGGCAGAGGAAGAAATCACCGATTCCGATATTGCACGGGTCATTGCCTCACGCAGACTGTTTCCGTGCTATTTTGGCTCAGCCTTAAAACTTACCGGGATAAAAGAGTTTATCACGGGACTTGATACTTATCTGAAGCCCGGAGATTACCCAGAGGCTTTTGGTGCCAGGGTATTCAAAATTTCAAGAGATTCCCAGGGCAACCGCCTGACTCATCTGAAAATAACCGGAGGGACGCTAAACTCCAGAATGTCTGTGACCGATACAGAAAAGATCAATCAGATCCGGCTGTATTCCGGTGAAAAATACACGACCGCCACAGAACTTCCGGCCGGAAATATCTGTGCCGTAACCGGTCTGGATTCCACCTATGCCGGACAGTCCTTAGGCTGCGACAAACCGTCCGATATCCCGCTTTTGGAGCCCGTATTAAACTACAGGCTCGAAATACTGGACGGAACCAACCCTCTTCTCGTAATTCCGAAGCTCCGTATTCTTGAGGAGGAGGACCCAAAGCTCCATGTCGTCTGGAACGAACTGCTCGGCGAGATTCACATTCAGGTAATGGGTGCTGTTCAGATTGAAATATTACGTGCTACGATTTTGGAGAGATTTGGCATAAAAACAGACTTTGGCGTCGGTAAAATCGTATACAAAGAGACCATAGCAAACACGGTCGAGGGCGTAGGCCACTTCGAGCCGTTAAGGCATTACGCAGAGGTTCATTTGATTTTAGAACCGGGAGAATGCGGAAGCGGTATTACCTGCAAATACGATTGCGAGGGAACCGGCCTTGACCGAAACTGGCAGAGACTGATTATGACACACATCAAGGAACGTACACACCGCGGTGTATTAACCGGTTCCCCTCTGACCGATGTTGTCATTTCCCTTGTCGGCGGTATCGCACACCAAAAGCATACCGAGGGTGGTGACTTCAGACAGGCTACCTACCGTGCCATACGTCAGGGGCTTATGCAGGCAGAGTCTGTTCTTTTGGAGCCTTTTTATAGCTTTACCCTGGAGCTTCCGCGCGCCTTTGTGGGACGTGCGATGACAGACCTCGAACGGATGCAGGCAGAATTCGAGCTTTCCGAATCCGATGCCGACTCCGATATCTCCGTAATTACCGGAAGCGCACCGGTTTCCGCCTTTACCGAATATCAAAATGAATTTATCTCATATACGAAAGGACTTGGAAAGCTCTATCTTTCACAGGGAGGCTACCGGCCATGTCACAACGCCGACGAGGTGATTGCAGACATCGGGTATAACGCAGAGAGCGATATCAAAAACCCATCCTCATCCGTTTTCTGTTCGCATGGCTCCGGCGATATCGTCCCGTGGAATGAGGTATTTAACCACATGCATCTCGAGAGTATCCTTGCGCTTCGAACCAAGGGGGCATCAGATGTTGAAACTGCTGCAAGGCAACGAATGCATCCACAGAAAACCGACTCCCTTGAGCTTAGTCTCGGAACAGAGGAAATTGATGCCATTCTTTCCCGTGCAACCCATGCAAACAGTAACACCGGGGATGCAAGGCATTTCCGGCCGTTTGCCAAAACAAAGGCAGTTGATCCTGATTCCCGGTTTTATAAAGGGAAGGAAACCGTACAAAACACGGGTAGCCCATATCTTCTGGTTGACGGTTACAATATCATCTTTTCCTGGAATGAGCTGAATGAACTGGCAAAGACAAATCTTGATGCCACAAGAAGCGCACTTCTTGACCGGATGAGTAACTACCGCGGGATGGTAAATTGCGAGCTGATTGTTGTATTTGACGCCTATCGTGTCCAAAACCACACAGTCGAATCTACAGACTATCATAATATTCATGTCGTCTATACAAAGGAAGCCGAAACTGCCGACTCCTATATCGAACGCTTTGCCCACGAACACGGAAAAAAGTACTACGTAAGAGTTGCCACCTCTGACCGCCTGGAACAGGTCATCATTACCGGAAACGGCTGTCATGCAGTTTCTGCGCGAGAATTTGAACAGGAAGTAATAGCGAAAGAAGACGAGCTTCGCGAAAATTATTTAAGCTGACGCTTCCATTCTTACAGTGATTCAAAATTGATATTTCCCTTAACGTAACATGGCTGGTCACTCTATTGTGACCAGCCATGCTTTTTGCTATAAACTTATCTCTCCAGACTTATTCCATTATTCACTTCTCAGTGCAATTACCGGGTCCTTCTTTGCTGCAACCTTAGACGGGAACAGACCCGCAATAAAGGTAAGCAGCATACTGATTACAATCAGAATTACCGCACCGCTTACCGGAAGCACTGCACTTAAGGATGCGATACCGGTTACCTTATGCAGAATGATGTTGATAATCATAACAAAGAACAGGCTCACCAGGATTCCGATGCCGCCGGACGTAAATCCAACGATAAGCGTTTCCGCATTGAATACACGGGAGATATCCTTCTTTGATGCACCGATGGCACGAAGAATACCGATTTCCTTGGTTCTCTCCAGTACAGAAATATAAGTAATGATACCAATCATGATGGAGGATACTACCAGCGAAATTGCAACAAACGCGATTAATACGTAGGAAATCGCATTGATAATCGTCGTAATGGAAGACATCAAAAGTGCAACAAAGTCTGTATACTCAATAATATCCTCTTCTGCCGCCGTGCTGTTGTATTCCTTAATCAAACGGCTGATTTCGTCCTTGTTTTCAAAGCTTTCCGCGAAAATATTGATTGCGGACGGGTTCGCACTGTCAGCATATCCGAGAAGCTTTACGTTGTCCTCATAGGTTGACTCGGAGTAGCTGCTCGGAAGATAATTCTCGTAAAGGTCTTCGTAATGCTTTTCTGTGAGCTCAAACGTTGCAAACATGGCAGCAAGCTCGTCGGTCGTAAGCGCTCCAAGCTGTGCCTGAATCGTATTCGCATACTCTTCCGAAACTGCAATCATCATAATCTGCATTGCATACTCTGTTAAAGCTTCTGTCCCCATCTGCTCAATATAAGAAGCAATCTGTTCAGAGTCAACCCCCATCTGCTGTGATATCGCGGATAGAACCATTGCCTTCTGTTCTTCCGAAGACATCATCTGAAGCGCCTGCATTGCTGCCTGCATCAGATACTCTTCAGACGGAACAGACATGAGCTTTACATAAAGAGCTGCTTTTTCCGCATTTCCGAGTGTTGTAAGATAATCCTTTACCGCAGCGGTCTTTTCCTCAAGGGAAACCTCCTCTTCCTTTCCGGTCTTAAACGGAAGACCGGAGAATACATCCGTTTCCTTGTCTGCGAGCTGTTTTTTGACAATCTCAGCTTCTGCATTCTTTTCCATCACATACTTCGTAAGTGCCGAAGTGTAACCGATTGCACCGGACATGGAAGTAGACACCGCATCCTCGTTTGCACGAAGGATTCCGACAACCTTCAGCGGAAAGCCTGCATTCTCATACAGGTACTCAAGCCCTGCATCCGTTGCGGAAAGGTCCACATACGTACCGTTTGGCTGCTTTTGGAATTTATCTGAAGCAAGAATCACCTTATAATTTGACGAACAAATCTCCTCGTAGCTCCACGGACCACGCTCCTGCGTAATCTGTCCGCCGTTCATCGTCGTCATAAAATCTTCCGTAAGGCTATCCCCGGTTGCAAGACCAAGCGCATATAAAACCAGATCACTCAGTTCATTGTTCTTATTTACCACAAGCACTACTTCGTCGTAATTCTTCGGCCAGTCACCGTAAATCACGTCGTACTGCTCCTTTAACAAACTGCTGACCAGCTCCCCGTTTTCTCCGGAAAGCATCTCCTGCCATGCATCCATTCCATTCATCATCATGCTCATGGACTCCATCATGGCATCCGTATAACCGATTTGACGAAACATTCCCTTCATCAGCTCGGTCACATCCGACTTTACCACATTTCCCTCCGCATCCTTTGTAAATACGGACAGATTCATGTCATAAGCATACTGAATCGTGGAAGCATATTTTGCAATTTCCTCATTGCTGTCAAGGAACTGCTTAAACGCACGAAGGTTATTTTTCTTCTTTTCCATCGAGTTTAGGGAATTAAACATCTCATAAACGGAGGAATTCGCGTATACCTTATCCAGGGTACGGTTTTCTACGGCTTCCGTCTCCTCAGCCTTTGCACCGGTCATAACGGTCATAAGTGAGGCCGTATCCATCGTCTCGCCCTGAATCTGAATCGGGTAGCTGGACAAGGTATCCTTCTGCACCGTGTCAATGTAGTTCTGGACACCGGTAGAAACCGACAAAATCAGTGCAATACCGATAATACCGATAGAGCCCGCAAACGCGGTCATAAACGTACGTCCCTTTTTGGTAAGAAGATTGTTGAAGGAAAGGGAAAGCGCGGTAAAAAAAGACATTGAAGTCTTCTTGCCCTTCGTATCCTGCTTTGCCTCTTCTTTTTCGCTCTTATATGGATCAGAGTCATCCACGATTTTTCCATCTAAAAGCCGTACGATACGGGTGGAATACTGCTCTGCAAGCTCCGGATTGTGCGTAACCATGATAATCAGCTTATCCTTTGAAATTTCCTTCAGAATTTCCATAATCTGGACACTGGTCTCACTGTCAAGCGCACCGGTCGGCTCATCGGCAAGTAAAATCTCCGGATCATTTACGAGCGCACGCGCAATCGCTACTCGCTGCATCTGTCCACCGGACATCTGATTCGGCTTCTTGTTTAACTGATCCCCGAGTCCTACCTTTTCCAGTGCCTCAACGGCACGTCTCCGGCGTTCTGACTTTGAGACACCGGAAAGCGTAAGCGCAAGCTCAACATTGGAAAGAACCGTCTGATGCGGAATCAGATTGTAGCTTTGGAACACAAAACCAATCGAATGGTTCCGGTACGTATCCCAATCCGCATCCTTAAACTTCTTTGTGGATCTTCCTTCAATTACAAGGTCTCCCTCAGTGTAGTGATCCAAACCGCCGATAATATTTAACAATGTTGTCTTTCCACAGCCGGACTGACCGAGAATCGATACAAACTCATGACGGCGGAATTCAATGCTGACGCCCTTTAACGCAGGAATCGTCATATCGCCGACCTTGTACTCCTTTACAATATTCGTTAATGTTAGCATTCTTCTCCCAGCTTTCTATTTAATGGCTATAATCTATCAGTTTATAACTGTTTTGTCAATAAATGTAATTCCTTTTTAAGGATATTTAATGATATTTTAATTTTCCGATCAACTGCGCCCCACACAGCACCTTTATCAAAACACCAGGTTTTCTTATCCGTCCAAAAAAAGGAGCTGTCACGTATGCAACAGCTCCCATTCTTACAAAATCATACTTCAGACTATTTTGCTTCAATATAACCCATAGCCTTTAAAAGCTCAGCACAAAGCACTGCACCGCCTGCAGCACCACGAACGGTGTTGTGGGAAAGTCCAACGAACTTCCAGTCGTATACACTATCCTCGCGGATACGTCCTACGCTGACACCCATTCCGTTCTCAAAGTCAACATCCAATGCAACCTGCGGACGATTGTCCTCCTCAAGATACTGAATG
The DNA here is from genome assembly GCA_945622055.1 of uncultured Clostridia bacterium. Lineage (GTDB taxonomy): Bacteria > Bacillota > Clostridia > Lachnospirales > Lachnospiraceae > SIG307. The sequence continues at coordinate 1,138 of CALZBV010000014.1, read as the reverse complement.
AACTGCTTCGGAGCGCTCGGAAGCGCAAGCTCCTGCGGAACGCCTTTAAAGCTTACAAGCTTTTCAATTAACTGCTCCTTCGTAACCTTCTTTCTGAACTTTACGAACACTGCAGCGGTGTGACCGTTTAAGACCGGAACACGGATACACTGGCAGGTAATTACCGGAGAGGTTGCAGGAACGATTACGCCATCCTTAATCTCACCCCAGATACGAAGCGGCTCCTTCTCGCTCTTCTCTTCCTCACCACCAATGTACGGAATGATGTTTCCAACCATTTCCGGCCAATCCTTAAAGGTTTTACCTGCACCGGAGATTGCCTGATAGGTCGTAGCAACTACTTCGTACGGTTCAAATTCCTTCCATGCGGTAAGCACCGGAGCGTAGCTCTGAATGGAGCAGTTCGGCTTTACAGCTACAAAACCACGCTTGGTTCCAAGACGCTTCTTCTGGAAATCAATTACTCTCATGTGCTCCGGATTAATCTCCGGTACTACCATCGGAACATCCGGGGTCCAGCGGTGTGCACTGTTATTGGAAACAACCGGGGTCTCAGTCTTTGCATAAGCCTCTTCGATTGCCTTGATCTCATCCTTCGTCATATCAACTGCACTGAAAACAAAATCAACGGTTGCAGCAACTGCCTCAACCTCATTTACATTCTTAACTATAAGCTTCTTCACTGCTTCCGGCATCGGGGTTGTCATCTTCCAGCGGTCACCAACAGCCTCCTCATAAGTCTTTCCTGCACTGCGCGGACTTGCTGCAACAGTAACTACCTCAAACCACGGGTGATTTTCCAAAAGCGCAATAAAACGCTGTCCTACCATACCGGTTGCACCTAAAATACCAACTCTTAACTTAGCCATTACAAATACCTCCAAACTGTTTTTCTGTCGCGTACATTTGTCTTTGTGTAATAATACACTACGAGTTCTAAAAAGTCAACCCCATTTTTGACATTTTTGTATCTTTGTCATAATTGCCAAGAAAACCACTTCTGCCGATTATTCTTTTGCATAATCTGACGAAGCGGTTTCCTTTCAATTCCTTTATTCGCCTGAACACTGTCTGTTTACAGCTCCTGATTTTTTTCCACAGCCTCCGCATATCGATATAAAAGTCCGGAAAGCTCCTC
>CALZBV010000013.1 GCA_945622055.1 uncultured Clostridia bacterium | reverse complement strand
ATCCACAGTAATCGTTCCGTCTGAAACATAAAGCAGATCTCTTCCTACAATGCCGTCCTCTGCCGAAGTAATCGCAAGCTTCCCACCAAGCAAAAACAATGAGTCCTTTCCCTTTAGCGCATCCTTGTAGGCAGAATGAATGACAAGCGTTCCGGTTCCGGTGATTACCAGGTCGTGTTTTGCAAAAACAGTCGCATCCGGCTCATCCTCCCCTTCCTCAAAAACATAGCCTGTTCCGTCCGAGAACGAATTTACCGTTCCTTCCTTTAAAACAACCGTCACCTTTTTCGCTTTTTTGCAATAAAGGGCTGCGCCGGTTTCGTTATGAACAGAAACTCCGTCCAAAACGAGCACTACCTCACTTTCATCATCTGTATTCACATAAATCATGCCACTTGAAAGAGAACCGGAAATACAGTAGGTTCCTGCCTCCTTGATCTTCAGCACACCCTCCTCGGTCTTACAGCCGTTTCCTTCAATATCAATGCTATTCTCTGACAGCCGGATTACTGCGTTGTACTGCGTCGTTTCCGGCTCAGCCTCCTTCACCAGACGAATCTGCTCCGACAGCTCATCAGAAAGCTTTGTTCCCTCTGCTGCCGTGGAATTCTCTCCCACAGAGTCCTTATCGCTCTCTCCCGCAGTATTTTTCCCGCTCTCTTCCGGCTGTTGTTCCAAAGCACCCGGCATATCTGTTTTCCCTTCGCTGCCGTTCTCCGAATCCTTCTGCGGCTCTTTGTTTTCCAAATTCTCCGTCTCTGCCTGTCCGTCCGGTGCCTCCGTCACCTGAGGTGCGCCGGCTGTAGCTCCTCCGCAGGCCGCCATTCCCAACAAAGCAGCAGTCAACGTCATTGCCATCATCTTATAATAACATCTTTTTCTCACTTTCGGTCACGCTCCTTCTTCATTCATCTTTTGTATCATGTTACCCCCTGCAAATGTAAAAATTATGTTTTACCTGTGAAAAAAATGTTAACTTTCTCTACGGAAGATACAGCTCCTGCCCGGCATAAATTTTATTTTCATCCGGAATCTGATTCACTTCCTTGATTTCCTCCATTCGGGATACATCCCCGTAAAATCTTCTGCAGATTGCTGCAAGCGTATCTCCGCTCTTTACAACATATAGAATTCCCGGCATGGTTCCCGTATCCACAGCCCCGGTCGGTTTCGGTGTCCGGGTTGGTTGTGGCTCCTTCGTCGGCTCTGCTGCCTTCGTTGGAAGCACCTCTTTGGTCGGAACGGGTGTATTTACCGGCTTTTCGGTCGGCAGCTTCGTTGGCTGTATTTCTTTCGCAGGCTTTGCGGTTGGCGTCTTTTCCGTCAATGCTTTGGTCGGAACTGCCGGCATTGTCGGAAGCACCGGCTCCGTTACCGTTTGAAAATACTCTTCAAAATCTCCGCCAAAATAAAGTGCATCCTCCGGGTCAACCCCACTGTTCATTTTTGCATCGGAGACAACCGCCCCCGAAGGCTTTGCGAAAGTCTCTTCAAGATACCTTCCTCCGTTTGGTGTCGGAATAAGCTCTCCGGTTGGCGCTGTCACCGGAGCCTGCTTATTTTGTGTATAACGGATTCCGGTCGCTGCCAGAACCAGAAGTGCCGCTGCCGCCATGATTCCGGTTCCAAGATGATTCCCCCGGTACCTCTCCGGTTGCTTTCCTGTATCTGATTTTGATTCCTTCGCAGGCTCTGCCGTCTCTGTTTCCGTTCCTCCCGCAGTCTCTTCCTTTTCCGGTTCCTCCTCCGGTTTTCTGCCAAGTCTCTGGCTCATCCGAGCCAGAACCGGCTCCGTATATCCCTCGTCCACCGACTGTGGCCTCCCCGATACCAGAAAATCCTGCATTTCTTCGTTTTTTTCATAATAAATACAGTAACCTGGCCATTTTACCAGCTCACCCTTGTCGTACAAATAAACAGAAGAGTTTTTTTCTACCGGGTCCACCCGGAAAAGAATGCGGTCCCTGCCGCCAAACCAGTCAAGATGCGTCTGAAGAATGACATCCTTCTGCACCGTCAGATACTCCGGTCCTCCCAAAAACCAGCCAACCGCCTCGTACTTTGGAAAGAAACGCTTTATTTTTCCATATAAATCTGCCCAGATTTCCGAGGAAAACCTCGGACAGTTGTCTTCCACAGCCGATTCCGCTTCCATTGCCCCCCGGATAAAAACATATCGCTTTCCCTCAGACTTTACGAACTCACCTACGAGAATTGCTACCCTTAGAATCGTACAATCATTTGCGGCAAGCCGGTCAAGATAGCCATGCGCATAATCCTCTATGTAGATTTCCGGCACATTTCCACTGTTTCCGATTTGCATAATATGCTTTGGTAGACGGAACAACACGTTTTTTCCTCCGGCTGCGTCCTCACACTGTATCACCTTTTCAATCATTTTCCTCTTTCTTCCCCCTGCCCATTCGTTCCCGCGTACCCATTCCGACACGGTTGTATCTATCATAACGAACCGGCACCGCATAATTTGCCAAAACGCGTTGTCGGAAAAAGAATCTCCTCTACATAATCTCCGAAAATATCCCTCTTCTCGTATCGAAATTACATACAGGACAAAAAAGCCGCACAAATACTGTCATTTTTCCGCATAGAAAAAAAGAAATATTTACGTAAAACACTTCTAAATCCACCGGTCGCGGACATACTTATTCCATAGTACAGAAAAAAGAACCAAAAGGAGGCTTTCATGAACCGTACTCTTTATTTTAATTCCGAGGAAACTTCCTCCTGCATCCAATTCGGACAAGCCTTCTCCGAACTGCTGAAAAACGGCCGGCCCCCTTCCTCCCCTCTTGTTTTCTTATGCATCGGCTCCGACCGCGCGACCGGCGATGCGCTTGGTCCGCTCATCGGCTATAAGCTTTCCACATCGTCCCGGCAGGATTTTACAGTTTACGGAACACTTGCCAGCCCGGTTCATGCAAAAAATCTCCATAAAATTGTAGAAGAGATTTACGCCACACATCAAAATCCTTATCTTGTTGCAGTGGATGCCTCGCTTGGCACCAAAGCCCACATAGGCTACTTTACCCTTGGCTCCGGTTCGCTAAAGCCGGGCTCAGGCGTAGGAAAGGAGCTGCTTTCCGTTGGTGATGCTCACATTACGGGTATTGTAAATATGGCAGGGCTTTTTGACCGGACACTTCTGCAGACAACAAGATTAAACACCGTCATGTCACTGGCCGACCGCATTTTTCTCGGAATCCGCTATGGCCTGCATCTTTTTCAAAAACAAAATATTCCTTGTTTGATTTCCTCCTCTGTGCTATACTGAAAGAGGAAAATACTTTACTATTTCGAAAGAGGGGATATTCATGGATTCCAAATGGTTTCAATTATTTGAGGCTGAACAAAGACGACTGCAGGACGAAGAAAGAAGAAAACAGAATACAGGTCCGACACTGATTATCATTATCATAGTGATTATGGGTATCGTTTCTGCCGCCTCAGGTGCAGATGCCATTACGCTTATCTTTGGCCTGATTCTTCCATGCCTGTTTATTTTCGGATTCGTATCTCTTCTGCTTCGGTTGGGGCGCAAATCCGACCCGGTTGCAGACCTTCGTCTGAATCTGGCTCGTCTGATTTCCTCCCCGGAAGAAATCGCTCTCTTTGATGCCGAGATGATTGCTGAACCAAAGCATACGCTTCAGGTCTCGGAGGTCTTGAAAATCTGCTTTACTGACCACTATCTTTACACGGTTGAAAAAGACATGGGGCTTCAGAAGATAACGATTGCCGAATACGAAGAAATCCAAACCGATAAATTTTCCTTAGACAAAAGCTGGGTTTCCACAAACCCCTACAAATACCACGTTTATCTCGATCTCTATGACGAAGATAAGAAAAAAGTGCTTTCCATCTCCATGGAGGATGACTATCTGGAAACCTTGGACGGTTTATTGACGGATTACTGCCCGAACTACCGGAGGTCCGAACGAAAATATACTTAATCCGCAGGCTCTGCCACAAGCACAGTCCCCTGCGTTTCGCTCTTCCTTTACGACAACCAAAGAAAAGGAGCCCTTCCGCGACTTCCCAAGTCGCAAAAGGACTCCTTTTTACATTACTATTCTTCCATCCAATGCACGCAGCAACGTAACCTCATCTATGTACTCCAAATCGCCGCCAACCGGAACACCGCTTGCAAGCTTCGTTACCTTGATGCCGGACGGCTTTATCAGCTTACTCAGATACATCGCCGTTGCTTCTCCCTCTAATGTGGAATTGGTCGCAATAATGACCTCCTTCACATCCGCCTGCAGCCGGATCATCAGCTCCTTCATACGAAGGTCCGCAGGTGTAATGCCGAGCATCGGGGATATCGCACCATGAAGGACATGGTATACGCCATTGTATTTTCCTGTTTTTTCATAGGCCGCCAGATCTCTGGTGTTTTCCACAACCATGATTGTTGTATGGTCACGGTCCGGCTTCGAACAAATCGGACAGAGCTCCTGATCTGTCAGGGTGCAGCATTCCTTGCAATAACAGACCTTTTTTCTGGCGGTAACCATTGCATTGGCAAGCTCCTCCACCCGTTCTACCGGCATGTTAATCACATGAAAGGCAAGCCGCTGTGCCGACTTTGCCCCGATTCCCGGCAAAGCCGTAAATTCCTCAATCAATTTACTGATCTGACTGCTATAATAATCCATTAGAACGGAAAGCCTCCTCCGAGACCACCAAGTCCGCCTGCAAGAGAGCTCATGTTCTGTGCAGACTCTTCCTCAAGTGTACGAAGTGCCTCGTTCGTAGCCGCCATAATCAGATCCTCCAGCATCTCAACATCCTCCGGATCTACTACCTCCGGGTTAATCTTTACGGCTACAACCTCTTTCTTTCCGGAAATGCGAATCGTAACTGCTCCGCCACCGGCCGTTGCCTCAAACTCCTTCGTTTCAAACTCAGCCTGCTTCTCCTCCATCTGACGCTGCATTCTCTGTGCCTGCTTCATCAGATTGTTCATGTTTCCCGGCATTCCGCCACCCGGAAATCCTCCTCTTTTTGCCATGTTTCTATCTCCTTTCAAATTGGTTCTGTTTTTACTCTACATAATCAATCGGGACCTTGTCTGCGTATACGGAGAGGTCAACATAATTCGAAAGCTTGCCCTTTCCTTCTTTTGCGCACTCTGTCCGTACATCCACCTGTTTTCCCGTAAGCTCTGCAATCAGCTGTACAAAAATCTCCAGATATCCGTCCCTCATGTTTTCCGCATCCGCCTTACTCTCAAAGGCAAGCACCAGCCTGCTTCCGCTCTCATCTACACTCGGTGTGGCCTTTTCCAACAGACATTTCATCGGCATGGACTTCGTTCCGGATTTACCTACAATTTCCATCCACCGCGTCGCAATCTCCATGAGCTCTTCCTTCAGTGCTTTGGGAAGCTCCGCTGCGGAAACACTTTGCTTTTGCGTATCCGCTGCCATGGTTGTCTCTCCGGAGTCCCCCTCCTGTCTTACTACAATGCCGTTTGCAAGCTGCTCCTCCAGATGACGGATCCGGTCAACAAGAGAATTGTAATCCCGGTCAGATTCCGGACGGCAAAGCCGGATCAGTGTAACCTCAATCATAACCCGCTTGTCACCCGCATAACGGATACGGTTCATCAGCTCCGAGCAGATTCCGATATAGCGTACCAGCACCTCAGGTTCGTTCTGCTCTGCCTCCGACAAAAACTCAGGTAACTGCTCCGAGGAAATATCCAGAAACTCCTCCGGCTGTTCCACCGACCGTGCCAGCAGAAGATTTCGCAGATACCAGGTAAAATCCGAAACAAACTGCCCCAGGTCTCTTCCCCGCATAACCGTCTCCTCGAGCACCTTCATTGCGCCGGCCACATCTCCGGTACGAATAGCACGAATCATTCGTCCAAACACTTCCATATCAACCGTTCCCAGAATATCCAGAACATTGTCATACGTCAGTGTTTCCCCCGGATAAAAGGCAATACATCGGTCCAAAAGACTCAGTGCATCTCGCATCGCACCGTCTGCGGCACGCGCAATATAACGAAGTGCCTTGTCCTCTGCGGATACACCCTCACGCCCGCAAAGGTCTGTCAGACGCTCTGTAATCTCCTCCACCGTAATTCGTGAAAAATCATACCGCTGACAACGGGACAGAATCGTAATCGGAAGCTTATGAACCTCCGTAGTGGCAAGAATGAACATCACATAAGCCGGCGGCTCCTCAAGCGTTTTTAACAGTGCATTAAATGCACCCGGCGAAAGCATATGCACCTCATCGATGATATACACCTTATACCGGCCCTCCGTCGGCGAATACCGTACTTCTTCCACAATCTCACGGATATTGTCAACACCATTGTTAGAGGCGGCATCGATTTCGATGACATTCATGGAGGTGCCTGCCGCGATGGACCGGCACATGGCACAGCTTCCGCATGGATTACCGTTTTCCGGAGCCTCGCAATTGGAAGCCTTTGCCATAATCTTTGCAATTGTGGTTTTACCGGTGCCTCTTGTTCCGCAAAACAAATACGCATGAGACATTCTCGCATTTTTTACCTGGTTGCGAAGCGTTGTTACAATCGCTGTCTGGCCCTTTACTTCATCAAAGGTATCCGGTCTGAATTTACGATATAACGCCGTATACGCCATCTTGGGCCTCCTTTTAAACCTTTTCGCGTGCTGTTGTCATACACGCAACACTATTATCATACCTCTTTTTCAGCTGATTATCAAGTGATTTCCGAACAACCGGAAAACACTTATGCATCAGTACTTCAAATCAAACAGTACTGCAGGTGCAGACTTTGGCTACATCGTAAAAATAGATACGCCGAGGTATGCCGCATAACAGACAAGCAGCACGCCGCCCTGAAGCTTCGATGCTTTTTCACGGAGCAAAATCGGAACAACTGCAACCACACAGAGCGCAAGACATACCGGAAGGTCAAGACGGATGCTCTGAGCTGCAACCGGGAGACACTGTCCGGAAACAATGGAACAAATCGGTAAAATCAGAGACAAATCAATGATGTTGGCACCGATGATATTACCAATGGAAAGCGCGGATTCTTTTTTGATAATCGCAGTAACCGTTGTCACAAGCTCCGGAAGCGAGGTTCCGACAGCAATCAGGGTAACTGCAACGATACGCTCCGGAATACCTAAAATATCAGCAATCTTGCTTCCGTTATCTACCATGAGACGGCTGCCGAGTACGATTGCGGCCGCGCCCACGAGAAACAGAACAATGTTGATTCCGAGCTTTTTCTTATCAAGCTCCTCCTTCTTCTCTCCGGATTCCTTTGCCTCGCTCTTTGCCGAAACAACATTGTAGGACATAAAGCTGATGAAAATGATACCCAGCACAACACTGCCCAAAACGCTCAAGCTCCCCGACAGACTGGAAACGTACAGCACGCCGGAGGCCGCAATCAGCAGCACCATCGGAACCATATATTTCTTTCTGCTGCAGACGATGTTCATCGCCACCATTGCAATCGCCATAATCAGACCGATGTTTGCGATAACGGAGCCGACTGCGTTTCCGATTGCCATGTCTGTTTTTCCGTCCGCTGCCGCAAATGCAGAGACAATCATCTCCGGCATCGTGGTTGCAAGACTTACGATTGTTGCGCCGATAATAAAAGTCGGAATGTTCAGTGCCTTCGCAATCCAGCTGGCGGCATCCACAAACACATCGCCCCCCTTAATCACAAGACCAATTCCGACAACAAATAACAAAATGCATAAAAATGTTTCCATAGCTCCTCCTATTAACCCCACGGTCTTCTTCTCTTGGAAGTATACCCATATGCGGCAAGAAATTCATTTCCGTTATCATAACCAAGCAGACGGTAAAGCTCCGTTACCTTCTTTCCAAGCTGCTTGTGGTTCGCATGAAGCCCGACCACCACATGGTCCGGGTATGCCTCCTCAAGCTTTTCAAACAGCTCCGAAAGCTTGTCCTGAAGCTCTGCCGGCTCTTCGCCCGGTGCATAGAAAACGCCCTCCGAAAAATCAGCAGCCGGGGCAGGTGCTTCGGCCGGTACGTGTACCGGCTCCGGTGCCTTCTCTTCCTCCGGCTTTTCTAAAAGTGCTGCATTCAGCTCTTCCTCCTTCATTTCACCGGACTCCAAAAGCTTCGCAACCTCTTCCTCCACCGGAGCCAGTTTTTCGCAGAGCTCCGCAAATTCTTTCATAAGACCGGAAAGCTTTGTCTGAACAAGCGTCAGATGTGCCTGCTTTTCATCACTTTCCATATCAAGCTTTTCCTTGATTTTCACATGCTTTTCTACTGTTTCCTCATAGCGCGGCTTCTTTTCCAGTTCGCTTTTTTTCTCCTCAAGCTCCGTCAGCTTCTGCTGATGCTCCGCTATCAGACGCTTCTTTTCCTTAATCTGCTCCGTGAGCCTCTTTCTCTTGGCAAACTTAAAAAAGAGGCGGGATAAATCCCAGTTAAACTCATCAAGCTCTATCTTACATGTCTCAATATCGCGAAGAACAACGAAAATCTGCCGTTTCAGTTCTGAAAGCTCCTGTTCCCCCTGATACGCCGCAGCTTCCTCCTCTTTTCTCTCCTTCAGGCACTCTGAGCGCCTTGCCTTTAACGCTTTGATTTCCTCATTTGTCCTGCAAAGGTCTTCCTTGCCTGTGCAAATGTCCGATTCTGTTTTTACCTTCCCGGCACGCAGTTCCCTCAGCTGTTTTACTACCTCAGCAGCCATATTGTGCCTCCTCTCCTTCGTTTTCTCATGTTCGGAAAAGCACGAATTTGCAGAAGAATTTTGCATTTGCTCTGCAAACCCGGCGTAAAAACGCATAAAAACGTTTCCCTAAATTATACCACCGATTCCTGTATAATTTCAACCATTCGTTTGTATTTCTTCGGATTTACTCCATATTCGTATTTTTCTTGACAGTTTTCTCTTCTCTTTTTATAATAAATCATTGAGGAATAACGATTGCTTGAAAGGAGGCACGGCTATGTTCCGTCTTTGGGCCAAGCTTTGGAAGGATACCCACCTGATTCGCGACATCGTCATCGAAAACGACAGCACCGGCCAGTCCCGTACCCAGAAGGTTTTTGCAGCTCTTGACCGGGCCTGCTATGAATTTGACCTGTCGCGCCCGATTTGGCTGGACCTTAATATCAATGACTTCAAAAAACATGATAAAACGCGCTTTTCCCGTGACAATTTCATTGATTCAATTGAATTTGACTATCTGGAAATCCATGTGATCGAAGAGGATTAATCTCATAAAATACGAAACGGTACCACAATCAGCTTGTGGTACCGATATTTTTCTTTTACCGTGCGTTTTGTTTTGTACGCCTGTCACAATCGTTACTCTTACAGTTAACTCGGTCCCGGCACCCTCACGGCACACGGAAGATTTCGCTTAGTGCTGCTCCATTCCTGACCTGACACGGTTCACGAAGTTCCGTTGCGTAAGACCAAAACGTCAACATCACTTATAAAAGGCTGCATCACAACCAGACGTCCGAGACAAAACATCACCCCTGCTGTAGCGGATTGCAGGTACAGGGCACCGCTATCTCCCCGGCTGCACGGTATCTTAAAGTATACTGATTTTTCTTTGGTCTGTCAAGGGGAGATTTATTTCGAAATCTCGGTAATCATCCCGGTAATCGTTTCAATTGCATGATTCAGGCTGCTCTCCCCCATTGCCTGAATGTAACGCTCACGATTTGCGTACACCTCGTGAATGGCACGCAAAAGTGTCTCGTTGGTCACATTCTCTTCCTTAAGCACATAGGAAAAGCCCTGACGCTCAAATGATTCCGCATTTAATATCTGGTCTCCGCGGCTGGCAGCAGCAGAAAGCGGAATCAGAATGTTTGGCTTACGAAGAGCCAGCAGCTCACAGATTGCATTTGCTCCGGCGCGGGATACGATAATATCTGCAGCCGCAAACAAATCCTTTAGCTCTTCATTGATGTACTCGTACTGGACATAGCCCTCCAAAGCTCCCGCCGACTCATCCTTTTTTCCCTTACCGCAAAGATGAATTACCTGAAATTCCTGAAGCAGTGTCGGGAGCAAATCGCGCACTGCATTGTTCACCGCTGCAGCTCCGGTGCTTCCGCCAATAACCAAAAGAACCGGCTTGTTTGCCGTAAATCCGCAAAAATCCAGACCCTTAATCCGATTCCCCGCATACAGCTCCTCACGAATCGGGGTACCGGTCAGCACGGCCTTTCCCTCCGGAAGATAGGAAAGCGTTTCCGGAAAATTCGCACAAACCTTCGTCGCGGAAGGAATCGCAAGACGATTCGCCAGTCCCGGAGTAATATCCGACTCATGAATGATACACGGAATCCTGCAGTGCTTTGCCGCGAGCACCACCGGAACGGAAACAAAACCGCCCTTGGAAAAAACGATATCCGGCTTCAGCTTTTTCAGAAGCTTTCTTGCCTGAAAATATCCCTTTACTACCTTAAACGGGTCCGAGAAGTTCTTCAAATCAAAATAACGGCGCAGCTTTCCGGAGGAAATCCCGTAATAGGTCACGCCCTGCTTTTCCATCAGCTCCTTTTCGATTCCTTCGTAGGAACCAATATAAAAAATCTCATATCCGGCCTTGCGAACCGACGGAAACAGTGCAATATTCGGCGTAACATGGCCCGCCGTGCCACCCCCGGTAAACACGATTTTCTTCATAGGACTCTATGCTCTCCATTCCTTTAATGCTCTTGCAAGCTGATCCGGGCAGGACGTTGCCTTAAAACCACAGCGAATACCCTCCAGACGGGAAATCACTTCCTCAACAAGCATCCCTTCGACGAGCTTTGCCACTCCCTGTGTGTTTCCACTGCAGCCACCAACAAACTGCACATTTTTTACACGTCCGTCCTCAACCTCAAAATGAATCTCTCTGCTGCATACACCACTCGTTTTGTAATTCATATTCGTTTCATCTCCAAATGATTCTATTTCCCGAAGCCCGCAGATAAAACCGTCCTGATGGCAATTCTTCCCACGCGCTCAGGCTTCTCTACATTATACGGGATAATACCCTAAAAAATCAAGTAAAATCACAAAAGCTTCAAAAGTTCCACCATTCCGATTTTTCATTGCCAGAATGCAGATAAAATGGTATACTATTTCTGAAGAATCAGTGAAGGGAGAACAGCATGAGTGTGATTGGAATTATCGGTGCAATGGAGGTTGAGGTTGCCACCTTAAAACAGACGATGGAGGTAGAGCGAGAGGTTTCCTGTGCATCGCTGGATTTCGCAGTTGGAAGGCTTTGCGGCTGCAAGGTTGTTGTTGTCCGTTCCGGTGTGGGAAAGGTAAACGCCGCCATTTGTGCCCAGATTTTAGTTGACCGTTTTGGTGTAGACTGTATCATCAATACCGGAATTGCAGGCTCCTTAAATGCCGACATCAACATTGGCGATATTGTTCTGTCTACCGACGCACTGGAGCATGATATGGACGCAGTTGCCTTTGGTTATCCGGTTGGCGTTATTCCGCAGATGGATACCTCTGTGTTCGTTGCCGATGAACGGCTGCGTTCCCTTGCCCGTTTAGCCTGTGAAGCCGTCAATCCGGATATTTCCGTCTTTGAGGGCCGTATTGTTACCGGCGACCAGTTTATTGCCGACAAGACCAAAAAGAACTGGCTCGTTTCGAATTTTCATGGTATGTGTACCGAAATGGAAGGTGCCGCAATTGCTCATACCGCGTACAACAACAGCATTCCCTTCCTGATTATACGCGCCATATCCGACAAAGCGGACGATTCCGCAAGTGAGGATTACCCGGCCTTTGAAGCAAAGGCTGTACGCCACTCCGTAAATCTGGTAACGGAGCTTTGCAAATACCTTGTGAAAATGTAAGAAAATCATAAAATATCGATAAAAAACCGCACAGACAGCTGTGCGGTTTTTCACATATAATAAGGGGGAATACGGGCTTCCACGGCGATTGGAATACCAACCTGCCTGATTAGCCCACCACGTTGTATGAAAATTTATGAATTGCTGCCTGATCGTCGGAATCCACCTTTTCAATCGCAGCACCAAGCTCACGGAGCTTCTGCGGAAAATGCTCATATCCGCGCTCCACATATTCAATCTGCTCTACGGTGGTAATACCGTCTGCCATAAGTCCTGCAACAATCAGAGCCGCACCACAACGAAGGTCAAGGGCACGAACCGTTGCACCGGTCAGCTTATCAACACCCTCAACAACTGCGCTGTTGCCTTCTACTACCCGAACCGCAGCGCCCATACGGGTAAGCTCATCAACATACATAAAGCGGTTCTCGTAAATCGTCTCTGTGACAATACTCGTTCCTTCCGCAACCGTCAGAAGTGTCGCCATTACCTGCTGCATATCCGTCGGGAAACCCGGATACGGCAGAGTCTTGATATTCGTGTGCTGCAGTCTCTTCGTTGCAACGACGCGAACAGAATCATCAAACTCTTCCACCTCTGCACCGATTTCAACCAGCTTCGCTGTAACAGCCTCCAGATGCTTCGGGATTACGTTCTTGATCAGGACATCACCCTTCGTTGCCGCAGCCGCCATCATAAAGGTACCTGCTTCAATCTGATCCGGAATAATGGAATACGTACTTCCATGTAAGGAAGTAACACCGGTAATACGAATTACATCCGTACCGGCACCCTTAATCTTAGCTCCCATGCTGTTTAAGAAGTTGGCAACCTCAACAACGTGCGGCTCCTTCGCAGAGTTCTCAAGTACGGTCTGGCCCTCTGCCATGCAGGCAGCCAGCATAACATTAATCGTAGCCCCAACGGAAGTACAGTCAAAATAAATGTGCGCACCAATCAGACGCTCTGCCTCCGCAATAATCTTACCATGCTGGATAACAACCTTCGCACCAAGCGCCTCAAACCCCTTCAGATGCTGGTCAATCGGCCGGCTTCCGATGTTACATCCGCCCGGAAGCGGAACCTCGGCTCTCTTATATTTTCCAAGCAGTGCTCCGCAAAGATAATAGGAAGCACGAATCTTTCTGAGATCATCGTAGTCAGCAACACAGGTATGAATCGGTCGACCAATCACACGGGTTCCGTGCTCTCCCTGCTTTTCTACGATAGCGCCAAGTGCAGCAATTCCTCTCAATAAAATCTCAATATCACTGATTACAGGGAGATTTCTGAGCTGAACCGGCTCGTCTGACATTATGGCCGCTGCCACAACACCAAGTGCCGCGTTCTTTGCACCACTGATTACAACCTCTCCAACCAGTGGTTTTCCGCCTCTGATAATATATTGTTCCATGATTCACCTCAAATGCTTCGGTTTAGTTAAAATACATAAAAAATCTTTCATTTTTCTGTTTATTCTTCAAAATCTGGTCAAATAACCAAACAATGGCATGCCAAAAAAACACATAAGACTATGCTTAATTTTGATTATACCATAAAATAATTGTTTGTAAAGTATTTTTCACATTATTTCTATTGTGGTAGTCCGTGCTACATCTGTCGTATGCTTTTTACGTCCTGCACCTGCATTAAAAAGGTTCTTGCTTCTATACGTAATTTACTGCGGTAGCCTTATTTCAATTTCTGCATCAACTCATCCAGAATAATACCAATGCTCTCATCTGTCACATCAATTGTGATTTTTGCATACCTCTCATAATATGGTCTGCGCTCTTCAAACAAATCTGCAAGCGTCTGGCCTTCCTTTAACACAACACCGCGTTTTTTCAAATCACCAAGCCGTTTTTCAAGCTCTTCCAAAGAGACATGCAGATATACCACTGTTCCAATCTCCGAAAAATGCTCCATGGCACGGGCGGAATAAATCGCACTTCCCCCGGGAGCGATTACCGTATGCTCTGCACAGACGGAGGCATTGACCTCCTCCTCAATCGCAAGAAAGCCTTCCTGCCCCTTCTTTGCAATAATCTCGCGCAAAAGCTTTCCTTCCTTTTCCTGTATCAGAAGGTCTGTATCCATAAAACGGTACTGCATCGCCTTCGCCAGCAAAACTCCCAGCGTACTCTTCCCGGACCCCGGCATGCCTATTAAAATTATATTATCATTCTTCATTGTTTATTCCTCATTTCTTTTATTTTCCGAAAACCATCCCCCGGATTTTGCACACCCTTCACTGCTTCCGACTCTTTGGTGTTCCTCTTTCAGGTTAGTGTAAGAAACATCGTGCTTCGCATGACAAACCTCAGATTGCACTTGAAAAACCTGAAAAAAAGTAATATACTATTCAAAGAACCGTACAAAACAGAAAGGGGGTACCGGCCATGAACTTGATTGACATTGAACCGTTAAGTGAACATACGGAGCACAGAATCAAACAAAATCTCAAATTCAAGACCGGAAAATTCATCTGGCGCGTCCGCTTTACTGCACCACTGAACCCAAGTACCGTAAACAATGTTAATATGTACGTTACCTCGGAGGTGGATGGAAAACCGCTCCAGACCTCAATCCGATATAATTCTGCAGAAAACACGGTAGACATTGAACCGCTCGAAGCCTATGCGAAGAACACAAGCTATGTTCTGCATGTAACCAAAAACGTTCGTTCCAAGGGCGGACAGGCCTTAAAAGATGAAATCAGGATCAGATTCAGCATCTGATCCTTTCTTTTCACGCTTTAAAATCCTCTTTTCTTACTACCATTTCACCCATTTCATGGAAATCACCCTTTAACGCCATTGAAAGAATTTCACCTTCTATTCTTTGATCTGCGCTTTTTAGTGCACTCCCCACAAACTCATGAAGCCGCTTTAGCTGTTCTCCGGTCGTTGTCGTTTTCTGCAGTTCCCGGATGAATCCGCGTAAAAGCTCTGACACTCCTTCTTCGGTCACATAGTCTTTCCCATATATCCTTTCAAGCGCAAAATCCAGCAGTTCTTCCTCACCGTACTTCGGCAGATGAACTCTCGTGCCAAACACACGGTTGCAGTCCGGGCTCTTGCGTAACAGCTTATTGATTTCGTTCAGATTATCTTCCAGAATGATTGCACCCAAAACTCCCTTTTTATCTCCAAGCTTAATGAGCTTTCTTGCTGCCTCATCCTTAAGAGCTCCTGCATTTTCCACAATCAGACAGCTTCCCTGAAGCTGCTCCTGTTTCTCCTCAAGATTTATATTATTCAGCTTTTCTGCACTGATTTTTGCAATCTTTGGAGTTGTAACAAGACCAAGTGCATAAAACATCTTTGAAATGTAGCCGCCAAGCGTCGTTTTTCCACACGAGGCTTCGCCGGTAATGACAAGACAACAGCACTTCTGGCGGACAAAGCACATAACCTCTAGCATACGAATCAGCTGCTTGCGGACGTTCTCCATCCGTGCAAAAGCATGTAAGGACCCCTCCAGGGTAAGTCCACAGGACGAAAGCTTTTCTGTAAGCTCTGCCTTCGGCTGGGAGAGGACTGCTCTCGTCTCTGTTTTTACAGGTGTCTCCTTTTTTACAGCATCCTTGGTCTCCGCGGCTTCCTCCGGTCCTGCGGTTTTCTCCGGCTCTCCGGCTTTCTCCGGCTCTCCGGCTTCCTCCGGTACTCCGGCTTTCTCCGGCTCCGCAGCCTTCTCCGGCTCTGCGACTTTCTCCTGTGCTTCAGCCTTCTCCGGCCCTGCAGCTTCCTCCGGCTCTCCGGTTTCCTCCAGGGAAGCGGAAAACTCCTCCTCGGCAACGGCGGAAATTTCAAACAGAGAAAACTGCTCAAACTCCTCGCAGGCTTCCTTCTGCTCCTTTTGCTCCGGTTTATTTTCCTCGGACGGCTCCGGCTCTGCTTCCGTAAGAATTGAGGCATCCACAGCCCACATCGGCTCTTCCCCTGCCGTCTCTTCCGCTGTCAGCTCTTCCTCTGTTGCCGCCACTTTTGGCAAGGATTTTTCTTCTGCCTCCTTCTGCAGGCGCTCCTCATAGGCGCGGCGCTCCGCCACTTCTCTTGCCTGACGCTCCTTGGCCTCACGAATACGGCGTTCCGCCTCCGCATGGATATCTGCAGCCGAAAGCTCACCACGGTAATATGCCATGAGCACCTTCGCACGCTCCACATATGTTCCCTCTCCAAACCAGAGAATCAAATCCGAGCATTCATTCTGACATTCCTGCTTCCTTCCAAGCCGGTGATAAAGCTTTGCAAGCTCATAGGCATATTTTTCCGTATATTCCTCTGCCTTTAATGTCTGAAGCACCGGCAAAAGCTCCTCATCCGGGAGGTGCAGCTGGCGTCCGATGCGGTACTCATACATATAGTTGCGCGGATCACCACCGGACAGCCTGCTGTACACCTTTAAGTACTCCTTTGCCTCCTGTGGATTTTTTTCGGCAAGGCAGACATCCATAAGCTCCTCTAACACACGCCAGGAGCTCTTCTTCTCATACACACGATGCAAAAATCGCTTTGCAAGCCGGTAATTTCCACATTTTCGATACACGGAAGCCAGCAGAAACAGATCATTCATATCCTTAATCTTTTGTTCTCTTATCGTATCTGCCAGAGCACCGGCGGCCTCATACTCACCATTCGCATAAAGTCCCCGGATTTCGTCCAGCTTTAATAACGTACGATATCGTTCCATTTCCTACACCTCCGAAATATCCAGACTGGTCTGCTCGTACTGAAGCGGAATGTATTCCACACCATCCGTTTCCACACGACTGCAGTAATCTACCACTACTGTCTGCTGACGACCATCAATCAGCTTCTGTCCAAGAACATAATTTACATCAAAGCGCCCCGTGATTGCAGGCGTCGCTCCACGCGCAGGCACAATCAGCTGCACATGATTTGCACGAAGCAGCTCAAAAATCGGTTCCCAGATATACACATCCTTTGCGGCACCGAATGGGTTATCAATGAAAATAACCTTGCGAAGTCCCGCTGCATCTCCTTTCGGGGAATAGATGCTGGAAATGTAATTTATGATTGCAATCAGAAACTGAATATAAATTCCCTGGGACTGTCCCGTGCTGCCCACCGCTTCCTCATAACGAAGCATCCGGCTCTGTTCCCTGATGCGCTCTCGTTTATAAAGCATCAGGCGAATCGCATTCATATCCGTTACGATTACGGAAAACAGCTTCTTGTAGGACAGTGCCGCCCTGATATATTTCATACGCTCCGGCTGCCCGGAAATCTCATCGACCTCACGAACCACCCGGTCTATGTACTGCGCCATACGCTCTTTAAAAAACTCTTCCTTCACATACGGAATCTGTAATGACAGCACCGGAATCTGCTCACCATCGAGCATAATACGGGAAAGCTTCGGAAGACGCTCAAGATCTGCCTTAATATTCATACAGCGTTGCAGACACTGCTGTTCAAAATTTTCCTTGATTGTTTCCAGGTCTCCAAGTCCTGCCTCAATTCTGCTGCGCTCCAGGCGAAGACACTCGATAACCTCACTGATTCCGCGGATAATCTCCGCAGTCTCACGAATTCCTTTCGGCATCACAATGCTTCCTGCAATCTCCCCTGCGAGCGTCTGTGCTCCGAGAAGCTGTAATGTTTCCATCGTTGTCTGGCGGTTACGGTAAAATTCCTCCTGGCGCTTTAACAGCTCCTTTGCACAGCCTGCATACCTCTCTCTTGCTTCTTTATAGCACTCCGCCAGCCGGACATTATTCTCCAGACGGCCGCATTCTGCGGAAAGCGGTTCTCCGCCTTCAAACAGATGACTGATTTCATTTCGGATGACCTCATAACCGGACATCTCTTTTGCCAGCATCGTCTGTTTTTTTGAAAGCTCCTCTGTCTCCTGCTTTTTCTTCTCCAGTAAAGCACGACGCTTTTCCGAAAAATCCTTCAACGCTTCTCCCAGAAGCTCCACCGGATGGTACTCACCGTACTTTTCCACAATCATTTCTTCTGCACGGCTGTTCTTTCCTTCCAGCCGATACTGCTTTTCCTGCATCTGCCTGAGCTTTTTCCCAAGCTCATCCATTTCGTCGGAAAGCCCTTTCAGCTCCTCTCTTCTACGCAAAAGCTCCTCTTCCGAGGTCTCGTAAATCTCGTTTTTCTCATACATTGCGGCAAGCTCTGCCACACTCATTCCTTTACTTCGGATGGTCCTAAGACAATGGTTCATGGTGCTTACATAGGAGTCCAGCAGGCGCTGCTTATCCTCAAGTGAGGACGTTTCTGCCTGCAGTGCAACAATCTTTCCGTCAATCTCGGACATAAGCTCTGAAAGCGACAAAGCGACCCTTGCAGGCTCTCCCTCACTTACGTAAATGGAATAGCTCTCCATTGCCTGTGCCAAATCAGAAAGTGCTTTTCGGATTGCTTCACAGCCTGCCTTTTTCTCCTGATATTCACCTTCAGCCCGTTCCTTCATCATTACCGCATCAGACTTCCACTCCATAAGGCGGTTCTGCTTTTCTTCATATTCACGAAGCAGCTTTTCCTTTTCCTCTGTCTGCGCAAAAAGCTCCTCCACGGCACGGTAGCCGCGAATCTCTTCCTCACACGCCAAAGCCTCAGAAAGACATTCCTCTTCCTCGGCAGGAATGAATGCAAGACGCCCGGAAAGTGCAGCGATTTTTTGTTTCAGCTCCGATATTTTTTCCAGAAGCTTTTCCTCGTCCGCAGCTTCCGTACCATACTCTGCCTTTTTCGCATACATGACCGCATAGTATTGCTTTACAAAGCCTGTAAGAAACTCTTCATCCTCCTCATAAGCCTCCAAAAGCGAATTCAGGCGGTTCTGCTTATATTCCGCTTCTTCCTCAATCCGGCTCAGACGCAGGATTTCCTTTCTGCGTTCCTTTTCCTCAAAAAGTGCCGCTCCGTCCTTTGCAAATAACCGTAGCTGTTCCTTATGAAGCAGCTCCTTCCCGCCACGAAGCGACTCAATCCGGATGACCGGAACTACCACACCCTCCGGCAGACACTCCGGCAGTAAATGGTCCTCTGCCGCCTCGACAAAGCCCTCCGTAATCACTGCATACGGCAGACCCGAAAATGCTGAAAGCAGTGTTTTTTGCTCTTCCTCCGTTTTATCTGCCAGATATTCGGCCCCGGTTAACGCCTTTTTGCGATATCTCGTGATAATATAATCCTTTACCGTCTCCGCAGCGGCATTCGAAACCAGCAGTTCGCCCGCTTCAATCTCCTGACGACGTTTTTTTGCATTTTCGCGTTCCTTTTCTACCCGTTCCTTTTCAAAATAGCTCTCACGGCAGCGCTTTCTTACTACCTCACGAAGCGCACGGTAATCCTTTTCTCCATACGCCTCAGCAAGCTTGTCTGCACGTGATTTTTCTGTAAGCAGCTGCTCCTCTGCCGCCTGCTTTTGTGCACTTATCTCATGAAACCGCGTCAGCTCGGTCTCAGCAGCTGACAGACTCTTCAGCAGCTCTTCCTTTTCCTTCCCGGCACTCTCCTTTTCCTTTCGAAGCTCCGCGCGTCTGCCCTCAGCCTTTTTTTTCTGCTCATTTTTCCGGTAGAGGCGCATCGGGGCGTCCTCGGTCAGAAGAAGTCCGAGCGAATCCTTCTTTTCCTTTAATCCGGATTGAAGAACTGCCAGCTCCTTTTTTACCTGTTCTGAAAGTACCTTCGTTACCGAAAGCTCACGTTCCACCTCACGGCCGGTGTTTTCCGCTGTCTTAAGTCTTGTAAACGCCGACGCCTCCTCCGCAAGCATCGTCTGAAGCTTTGCATTTAACCCGGCCTCTCTTTTCTCCTTTTCCAGTACAAAGCAGCGCACCAAAGCTGCAATTTCACTCTGCAGGCCACTCTTTTCAGCCATAGCCTGTATCGTGACTGCAAGCCGGTCGCGTTTCTGTTTTTCATCCAGATACGCAAGATAATCGTTGGCACATTCCTTTTTCAGCAGTAGCTCCGAAAGCGCTTCCTTACGGTTTTTCTTCTGCTCTGCCTCAGCTGCCAGAAGCTCCGTTTCCCGCTTGTACTCCTTTGCAAGCTCACGGTCTCCCGACAGTGCCGCACAAAGCAGCTCTGCTTCATACCCGCAAATCTCCTGCTCCGCCTGCTCCTGCGCCCTTTTCAGTTCCTCTGCTTCTTTTTCACGGCCGGAAAGATAGTACTCCGCTGCGTTGTAAATCCGGTTCAGCTGTGTCCGAAGCTCCTCCTGTTCCTTATAAACAGAACCAAGAAACTCCACACGGGAGGAAAACTCTGAAAGTACCTCCTCCTGACGGTCAAAGCTTTTGATGGCATCCTTCTGTTTTGCAAGCTCCACAAGCTTATCCTTCATATCTAGGAGCGTCTTGGACATCATATCCTCGGCTTCCTCACGGCCTGCCTTACGGCGAATCGAGGTACCAAGAATCTCCTCAATCAGAAGATCCTCCACAACCTTTCTCGTTGTTTTATAATTGGTCTCAAAATAGGTGCGGACATGTCCCTCCGTCTTATTGATTCCGCGGATAATCTCCCACGCACTCCCGTAAATTCCGTATTCCGATAAAAATGCCTGATATTCGCCCTTACGGTCAAATACCTTCACAATCAAGGACGCATCCTTTTCCAGCTCACGCAGATACCTTCTGAGTCCGCTGTAGGTAATGCGCTCCTTCTCCTTTACGAGCGGAAGATTACGGATATCATTGGAATTGTAGTCCCGGTAAAAAATACAATAGTTAAAATATTCAATGGACGCAACGTCCTTGTTCTCCTCTTCGCCCTCCGACGCCTTTTTGGCGCAAAAACCGGTCGTCATATAGCGAAAACCGTTTTTGATGTCCTCATCATCAAGCTTCCACTCAATCAGGGAATGAATGGTCTTACTGCCCTCTCCGGAACGAAACAGCTTTTCAATCGG
>CALZBV010000012.1 GCA_945622055.1 uncultured Clostridia bacterium | reverse complement strand
ATAGAAAAAAAGAATTAGAAAAATTAGATGAACTCATCAAAGCCCGATTTGTCGAGATGTTTGGTGACCCAGAAGAGAATCCATTTGGTTGGGATAAAATGCCATTATCAGAAGTGATTATTAATGCAAATAATGGTATGGCTCGACGTGGAAATGATGAAGATGGCAATATTGTTATGCGTCTAGTGGAACTTCAAGATGGCTATATAGATTATTCAAATCCCAATAGGATAATTCTTAAGGATAACGAAAAGAAACGGTATTTATTAAAAGATAAAGATTTCCTATTTGCGAGAGTAAATGGTAATCCTGATAATGTAGGTAGATGTGCTGTTTTTCACGACATAGGTGAAGACGTATATCACAATGACCATATTATTAGAGTTCATTTTAATGAAGAACTATTGGATGGAACATTTGCAAGTGCGCTTTTAAATAGTGATTATGGAAAAAGGCAGTTAAAAAGCCAAATTAAGACTTCAGCAGGGCAGTATACAGTTAGTCAAGATGGCATTGGTGCAATAGTAACAATTTTACCATCTATGGATAAACAGAACCAGTTTGCTGAATTTGTAGCTCAAGTCGACAAATCAAAAGTTGCAGATGGGATTTCTAGGATGAATTCCAGACAGGATTGTATATAATGCATCATTTGATAGAACTATACGGCAGAAGAAAAATACAAAAGGGGTGAGTTTTTGGAGACGAATTTTGATTATCTGTTAGAGAAAAGTGAATATGCCAGTTTCGCAGCACAAGCAGTTGAAGCAGAGAAAAGTATTGCAATCTCTCCAGCTACCTGTGCAATCCTTTCCAGGCGTGCATTAGAGTTGGCAGTTCGATTTGTATTCTCTTATGATGCAGAACTTTCATTGCCATACCAAGATAATGTATCCAGTCTTATTCATGAGCCTACATTCCGCAGCATCATTGAGCCAAGGCTATTTCCTATGCTGAAGTATACCATTCACCTTGGTAACGTGGCTGTTCATACAAACAACAATATCAAGAGAGATGAGGCTATTATTGCACTTCGTGACCTCTTTGAGTTCTGTGACTGGATAGATTATTCTTATTCCAAAGAGTATTCAGAAAAGTCGTATGATGAGTCTGTTCTTGCTAGTGGTGATGAAAAGCGTGTAAAGGCTGACGAATTAAGACAGCTATACGAAAACTTAAGCAGTAAGGATAAAAGACTTGATAGTATTCTGAAAGAAAATGAAGAACTGCGTAAGCAGATGGCTAGTCAGCGTAGTCGTAATACCCAGACTCGTGAGTTCCATGTAGATAAAATAAGTGAAGCCCAGACCCGTAAAAAGTATATTGATGTTGCAATCAAAGAGGCTGGCTGGATTATTGGTAATAATGTTACCGAAGAAGAGCCGGTAACGGGTATGCCAAATTCCACCGGTACAGGATATGTAGATTATGTCCTCTGGGGAAAAGATAACCTGCCATTGGCAGTAGTCGAAGCAAAAAAGGCTTCAGTAGATACAATGGTGGGAAGCCAGCAAGCAAAACTTTATGCTGACTGTCTGCAGAATAAGTATGGTAGAAGACCTCTGATTTTTACTACGAATGGGTTTGAGTTCTTCTATACCAATGATTTCATGGGGTATCCAAGACGTGAAGTTTCTGGATTTTTTACTCAAGAAGAATTACAGCTTGAGATGGATGGTCGCAAACAGCGTATTCCGTTGGAAAATATTAAGATAAGTGATGATATTACCAATCGTCCATATCAGAAAGAAGCAGTAACAGCAGTTTGCGATGCAATTATGAATAAGCATCGAAAACTGCTGATAGTACAAGCAACTGGCTCAGGCAAGACAAGAGTAAGTATTAGTATTGTGGATGTTTTACGACGTCATAATTATGTGAAGAATATTTTGTTTTTGGCTGATAGAACCGCTCTTGTTAAGCAAGCGAAAAACAATTATTCTAATTTGCTCCCAGACCTGTCATGCTGTAACCTTTTGGATAGCAAAGATGATCCGGAATCCTGTAGGATGATTTTTTCTACTTATCCTACTATGATGAATGCTATAGATGAAAAGAAAAACAAGTATGGAGAGAAACTGTTCAGCCCGGGTCATTTTCAACTCATTATCTGTGATGAAGTGCACCGTAGCATTTATAAAAAGTATCAGGAAATCTTTGAATATTTTGATGCTTTTCTATTAGGAATGACAGCAACTCCTAAGAATGAAATTGACAAAAATACATATGGCATTTTTGACCTTGAGCGTGGCGTTCCAACCTTTGCATATGAACTGGATAAGGCAGTAGAAGAAGGTTATCTGGTTAATTATTCTACGCTGGAGTATAAGACCAAAATTATGGAAGATGGTATCCATTATGATGACCTGACTGAGGAAGAAAAGGAAGAATATGAAGATACTTTTGAGTCTGACGATATGGTCGGAGATGATATATCAAGTTCTGCCATCAATTCGTGGCTTTTTAATACAGATACCATAGATAAAGTTCTTAAGGAACTTATGGAAAAAGGCTTGAAAATCGAAGGCGGTGATAAGCTCGGTAAGACTATTATTTTTGCCAGAAACAGCCTGCATGCACAAGCTATAGTTGACCGATTCAATAAGCTGTTTCCAGAGTGTGGTGGCGATTTTATTAAACAGATTGATTACAGTATAAAATATTGTGATTCTCTTATTGATGAATTCAGCAGCAAGGATAAGATGCCACAAATCGCTGTATCAGTTGATATGTTGGATACTGGTATTGATATTCCAGAAATACTGAATCTTGTATTCTTCAAAAAGGTTCGCAGTTATGCTAAATTCTGGCAGATGATTGGCAGAGGAACAAGACTTTGCCCGAACCTTCTCGGTGAGGGCTTAGATAAAGAACGTTTCCTGATATTTGATTTCTGTAATAACTTTGAATATTTTCGAGTTAATAAGAATGGAGCGGAGAATGGTATTGTAGAATCGCTTAGTGAGAAAATTTATAATACAAAAGCTCAGATTGTCAGAGAACTGCAAGCTCCACGATATACATCAGATGATTCTTATGTGGCGTATCGTGCGGACTTGGTTGACCAGTTACATGGTGCAGTCATTGAACTTAACTATGACAGCTTTTTGGTAAAGAGACACCTGCGATATGTGGAAATGTTTAGAACTTTATCGGCATGGAATTCTCTTGAAACCATGGAGATTTCTGATATCAAAGAGCATATTGCTCCGCTGATAAAGCCTAAAAAAGAAGATGAGCTGGCTCGCAGATTTGATTATCTGGTGTATAGTATTGACCTTGGTCTGCTCCAGAGCAAGAGTATACAGACCCCAGTAAATATTGTGGTTCAGACTGCGGAACAGTTATCTGCCAAGTATTCAATTCCGCAGGTAGAAAAGCAGAGAGATATTATCGAAAAAGTTCAGACCACTGAATTCTGGGATGGTGTTACTATTATCGAACTTGAGACAGTACGAAATGCTATGAGAAGCCTGATTCAGTACATCGATAAGTTTCGCAGGAAAATATATTATACAAACTTTACAGATACCATTATTGATTCCGTAGCAGGTGAGCCAATATATGGGGAGAATGACCTGAAAAACTATCGTAAAAAGGTCGAGTTTTACCTTAAAGAGCATAGCGATAGGCTCTCGGTATATAAGCTGAGAAATAATAAGAAACTTTCCAAAGCTGACCTTAGAGAATTGGAGCGTATCTTATGGACTGAGCTTGGTTCTAAAGATGATTATATCAAGGAATATGGTGATACACCTATAGGTCGGTTAGTTCGGCAGATTGTGGGTGTAGATAGAGCAGCTGTAAACGATGCATTTAGCGAATTTCTTACCGAAGAACGTCTGAACCTTAACCAGATGCGTTTTGTGAATCTGATAGTTGATTATATTGTTGCCAATGGAAATATTGATGACAATAAGGTGCTGATGGGAGAGCCATTTAAGTCGGTTGGAAGTATTACTTCCTTGTTCAAAGATGATATGGGTACTGCAAAACAGATTATGGAAGTGGTTGCTCAGATTAAGCGGAATTCTGAAGAAATAGCATAAAACTAATATCGTTATATTTACAAGCGTGTAAATGAACATTTTTATGGAGCTTTGCATTCGGGATGCAAGGCTCTTATTGTAAGTATCTGATTTGGGGGTATATCAAAACGCTTGCATTCCGGAACCATTGCTGGTTTTTGGAATGCAGTAAGCGTCAAATTCGATGTCCTTTTAAATTTTAGCGCCGCATTAGGTGCGTCGCTTATTGTAGCAATCAGCCAGTAAATTATACAAAATGCAATTGCACCCTTCATGAAAGCATGGTACAATAGAAGGCAGTGGAATACACCGAAACCGAAAAGAAACAGATGAATTCAAACAGGAGAAAGGAAGAAAGAGGATGAGAAAGAAAATAGGATATTTTGCTGCGACACTTTTTACGGCAATGGTACTTTTTGGATGCAATACGGCTGGTGGGCCGGCAGGTACGCCGACTGCGGCACCAACGGAGAACGTACAGAATACACCGGAACCGACGGCGACGGTTGCACCAACGGCAACAGCTGCGCCAACGGCAACGACTGCACCGACACCGACTGAAGCACCGAAGGCAACGCCGACGCTTGTGCCGGGTCGTGAGGTGGCAAAGAATCCGTTTGCATATGATGAGATGAGAGGGTTGACACCAAAGGAAATTGTTGCGGAGATGACGGTCGGCTGGAACCTTGGAAATACGCTGGATGCAACGAATGGAAAGGGACTGGAAAGTGAGACCTCCTGGGGCAATCCGAAGACAACTCCGGAGATGATTGAGACGGTTGCTGCGTATGGATTTAACGTGCTTCGTATTCCGACCACCTGGTACAATCATATTACGGACGACGCGTACACCATCGACCCGGCCTGGATGGCGCGTGTAAAGGAAATCGTTGATATGGCGTTTGAAAACGGAATGTATGTTATTTTAAATATGCACCATGAGGACGAATGGCAGCTTCCGGATTATGAGCACCTGGATGCGGTAAAGGCACAGCAGGCTGCGATGTGGACGCAGATTGCAACATATTTTGGCGGATACGGCGATCATCTGGTATTTGAAGGCATGAACGAGCCGAGAGTAAAGGGAAGTGAAAATGAATGGAACGGCGGTACACCGGAAGGACGTGACTGCATCAACCAGCTTAACCAGAATTTCATTGATACGGTAAGAGCAACCGGTGGAAACAACGCAACGAGACTGCTTCTGATTACGACGTATGCGGCAGCTTCGTCTACCGGAGCGTATAAAGATTATGTGTTCCCGCAGGATGCAAACATCGGTTTGTCCCTGCACGCCTATACCCCATACCGTTTTACATATGACAGTAAGGGGGAGAGCTGGAATACTGCAGACTATACGGCTTCTGTACAAAACGAAATCAATTCGGTGATGAACGATATGGTTCTGTTTGCACAAAAGGGTGATGTTCCGGTAATTATTACCGAGTGCGGAAGTGTGATAAAGAAGAAGAAAAACGGAGTGCAGAATTTCGAAGAGGTCGGCAAGTGGGCTGTGGGATATATGGAGGCGGCAAAGAAGCGCCATATTCCTTGTGTTTTCTGGGATAATGGTGCATTTAACACCTCCGGCGAGAATTTTGGTCTTTTAAACCGCAGAGCACTTACCTGGTATTATCCGGATTTTGTGAATGCATTGTCAGAGGTTTATTATTCAGAGGAGCAGGATGAAAATTGACGGAGGTAAAAAATGTTAACTGCATTTGCACCGAAAAGTGGTAAAATCACAGAGGTTGCGTGGAAAAACGGAGCCCTGTTTCTTACATCGGAACGTGGGAAGCTTCGAATCACCCCAAAAACAGAGCAGACAGTCCGCATTACCTATACGGAACGGGAGACATTTTCGGACAAGAAAAAGCCGGGCGTTATATTGGAGGAGAGCAGTGCAGGGCCTGCACCGGAGGTTTTTGAGGAAACGGATAAGATTACGTTCCGTTACGGAAAACTGATGCTTGAAATTGCAAGAAAGACCGGCGCGATTACATATTTTTCGGCAGAGGGAGAGCTGCTGCTTTGTGAGCGTCAGACCGGCAGCAGGGAGCTGGAGTCATTTACGACCTATGAGCTTTTTGAGGATGGAGCGACGCAGATTGAAAAGATTCAGACGGCTGATGGTGAAAAGGAAGTGATTCGTTCGGCCTCCCGTGTGCCGAACGGGTCGCTTTATCATACCAGACTTCTGTTCGGCTTTCAGGAAAAGGAAGCAGTCTATGGCTTGGGGCAACAGGAGAACGGTCCGCTGAATCTCCGCCATCAGACGGTGTATCTGCACCAGGCGAATCGTAAAATAGCAATTCCGATGTTTGTTTCTTCCCTTGGTTATGGCATTTTATCGGATACCTACAGTCCGATGATTTTTTCGGAAACGAAGGAAGGGGCACATATTTATACGGAAGCAGACGAGGAGCTGGATTACTATTTTCTTTTTGGCGGGACCCCGGAGGGCGTGGTTTCGGAATACCGAAAGCTTACCGGTAAGGCAGCATTGCTTCCGCGGTGGGCCTTTGGCTACTGGCAGTCGCAGGAACGCTATGAGACGCAGGAGGAGCTGCTTTCAGTGGCAAAGGAATACCGCAGACGGGGACTCGGTCTGGACGCACTCGTGCTTGACTGGTGCTCCTGGACCGGAAATCTCTGGGGACAGAAAACAATGGATCCGGAGCGTTTTCCGAATCCAAAGGCGATGACGGAGGAGCTTCACAGGCTGGGGGTTCATTTTATGATTTCCATCTGGCCGAACATGAGCGAGGAGTGTGACAATTACCGCGAAATGAAGGAAGCCGGACGAATGCTTCCGGGAAGTCCGATTTACAATGCTTTTTCGGAGGAAGCAAGAAAGCTTTACTGGGAGCAGGTGGAGCGCGGTCTGTTTTGCCATGGCATTGATGCCTGGTGGTGCGATTCCTCGGAACCGTATACGCCGGAGTGGAATCATCTGCTTTCGCAGGAGCCGGGTGTGGCTTTTGCCGAGTACTGTAAAGAGACGGCGGACCATATGCCGGCAGACCGGACGAATGCCTTTGGTTTCTTTCATGCGCAGACGCTTTTTGAAGGACAGAGAAAGGCTCAGCTGGTGCAGCCTGAGGTGTATCCGGACCGCCGTGTGTGCAACCTGACGAGAAGTGCTTACACCGGTTCACAGCGATTTGGAACTGTGCTTTGGTCCGGTGATACGGCGGCAAGCTGGGATACGTTCCGGCAGCAGCTTTGTGCTTCTTTGAACTTTGCTGCAAGCGGGCTTCCTTACTGGACGACGGATATTGGTGCGTTCTTTGTAAAGAACGGCTTTTTCTGGTACTGGAAGGGAGATTATGACAAGACGACGAAGGACCTTGGATACTGTGAATTATATACGAGATGGTTCCAATGGGCGGCATTTCTTCCGATTTTCCGTGCGCACGGCACCGACTGTCACAGGGAAATGTGGCAGTTCGAGAACGAGGAGGACCGTTTCTACCGTGCGCTGGTACGTGCCAACGAGCGGCGGTACCGCTTTCTGCCGTATATTTATTCACTTGCCGGAACCTCCTGGCAAAATGACGGAATGATAATAAAGCCGCTTGCTTTTGCATTTCCGAAGCAGGAGCTTCTTTGGGATATTTCGGACCAGTATCTGTTCGGGGACAGAGTAATGGTATGTCCGGTAACAGAGCCGATGTATTATTCGGCGGGTTCCGAACCGATTCCTGCCCGGACATACCGCAGAAAGGTATATCTTCCGGACGGCTGTGGCTGGTTTGATTTTGATACGGAGGAATATTACAGGGGCGGACAGTGGATTGAGACATCAGCTCCCATCGATCGGATTCCGGTATTTGTGCGTGCGGGAAGTATTCTCCCGATGGGAAGAAAAGCAGAACATACCGGTGGGGAGAATGAAATTGCCGAGTTTGTTGTCTACGGTGGAGCAGATGCGTCCTTTACACTTTATGAAGATGCGGGAGACGGCTATGCTTACGAAAAAGGCGAATACCGCACGGTAAAGCTTTCCTGGGACGAACAGAGGAAGAAGCTTTCGTTCCGGACACTTGTGGACGGAATGCCAAAAGAAAAGGTTTGTGAGCCTGCCGGGATTCCGGTTCGCCTTGTGGGTACACCGGCGGAAGACATTTGCTGCCCTAAAACAAGTGAATAATTATTCTTTGAAGTAAAAAGACCTCATTTTTTTTAGAAAAGAGGTCTTTTTTAATAAAATGGAATAATCTGACAGTCTTATTTTATACAGAGAGTACAAAATAAAGGATAGAATCGGTGCTTATCCGCAAAAACGGAAAATTCTGTGCTTTGTTTCCGACTGTTTTGAGACGGGAAAATAATAAAATGCAGAAAAATGAACTTTTCTGTAATAAAAATTTTTTTGGGGAGAAAGAAGTGTCCGGCAGATACGCAACGACAGGGTGCAAATAGCCATAAACTTGACAAAAACGGGGTTTTCATATATAATTGCCCATAGTGCTTTTTGTAAATCGGTTGTGTACTTTGTACGGTGTATACTAATTTCACAAAGAGCAAAGGATAAAGGAGGGCATTTTTATGACTAAGTTTTCAAAACGTGCCTTGTCTATTCTTCTTGCATCGATGATGGTGGTATCCCTCGTTGGCTGTAAGAAAAATGACGATGGCAACCCAACTCCGGTTCCGACTCAGGAAGCAGGTCAGAACAACCAGGGAGGAGATACTCCGGGAGGGGATCCTTCTCAGGAGCTTACCATTAACGAGTGGGATCTTACTTCCAAAAAGTATGTGTACAAGGACAGTGTTTCCACACTTCCGGCCTACTGGAACCCGCATGACTACGAGACCAATGATGATGCATATCTTGCAGGCTTCATCAGCTCCGGTCTTTACAACATCGTATTCAACGATGAGCTTCATGCCGTAGAGGGCAAGGAGGATTACAGCGGTTACAAGATTATTCCGGAGATGGCAGCAGCTGATCCGGTTGATGTAACGGAGGCTGTAAAGGCAGCGCATCCGGAGTTTGGTATTCCGGAAAGTGCAACGAAGGGCTATGCATATGAGATTGCGTTAAATAAGGATGCCTGCTGGGCAGACGGAACAAAGATCAATGCAGATACCTATATTTATTCCATGAAGCAGTTACTGGATCCGAAGATGATTAATTACCGTGCAACCGATTATTTCAGCGGTGCATTATGTATTGCAAATGCAGAGAATTACTACTACGGCGGACGTACCGTTACGGTTGCAAACTCCGCAGACGGTGATTCCTTGAAGTATGCATTTGGCGACCTGGTAAAGGGCGATGATGGCGTTTACAGAAATGCTGACGGTGAAATTGCTTTATTCGGTCTTGAGGAAGGCTACGCATGGATGGGTGGCGACAGCCTTTCCGCTTACCACGGTGCAGGCTATATTCCGGATGAGGGCTGCTGGAATGTGCTTTCTGCAGCAGCAGATGACCAGCAGTATGTACCGGTAACGGATGAGACGATTGCAGCGCTTTATTCCTTCACGTCCAGCGATGTCTGGGGAAACGAGTCGAAAGAGTCTCTTGGTTATTATATTTCCTTCAATAAGACCTATGATGATTATGCATGGGAGAATGTCGGCCTTTTCAAGAATGATGATTACAAGATTACGCTTGTTCTCGGAAAATCCCTTGCAGGCTTTAATCTGTACTATCAGCTGACCTCCAACTGGCTTGTATATGAGCCGTACTACGAGGCATGCAAGAGTGAGGCAAACGGCTCCATTACCACCACCTATAACACCAGTGTTGAGACGACAATGTCCTATGGTCCGTACAGCCTTGTCAGCTATCAGACCGATAAGGCGCTCCGTCTTGAGAGAAACCCGAAGTGGTACGGTTACACGGACAAGCAGCACATCTATAAGGATCCGGAAGACGGAGAAGTATACAGAATGTACCAGACGGATGTGATTGATTGTCAGGTAGTAGCAGAAGCCGCAACGAACAAGATGATGTTCTTAAAGGGTGAGCTCATGACCTATGGCTTACAGGCAGATGATTACGTTGCCTACAGAGGTTCTGACTACGCATACACCTCTCCGGCAGAGACACTGTTCTTCTTTATTTTTAACGGAAATAAGGAAGCTATCAACGAGAGAGAGGCTGCAGCAGATTTCGATACGAGCAAGTATGATCTTCAGACCATGACACTTGAGAACTTCAGAAGAGCAATCGCTGTTACCTATGATAAGGAGCTCTTTGCTTCCACGATTTCTCCGGCCCGTTCCGGCGGTTACGGATTAATCGGTAACACCTATATTTATGACCCGGAGACCGGTGCAAGATACCGTGATACCGAGCAGGCAAAGAAGGTGCTCTGTGAGTTCTACAGTGTTGATGTTTCCAAGTATGCAAGCCTTGATGCAGCAGTAGATTCCATTACCGGTTACGATCCGGTTAAGGCGAAGGAGCTCTTTACCCAGACCTTCCAGGATGCACTCGCAGCAGGTTTCATTACCGATGCCGATAATGACGGTAAGTCCGATCAGGAAATCCGCATTGAGTATTCTGCTTCTGCTGTTAACGATTTCATCAACAAAACACTTGACTATCTAAATGAGAAGCTTGCGGATGTTACCTCAGGTACTCCGTTTGAAGGAAAGATTTCCTTCGTCTGCTCCGCACCGTATGGTACTGAGTGGAGTAACAAGTTAAAGTCCGGTCTTTCCGACACTGCACTTGCAGGCTGGAGCGGTTCCAAGCTGGACCCGTTCGGTCTTTCCCAACTGTACACCGACCCGGCATACCAGTATGATGCAAAGTGGTTTGACGCTTCTACCGCAATGCTTACCTTAAATGTAAATGTGGCAGGTATTGATAAGCCGGCTTCCAACAAGGAGCTTACCGCCAGCATCAAGGTATGGTCCGATGCATTAAACGGTGCTACAGTTGAGATTGACGGCGCAGAGTACTGCTTCGGTGAAGGCATTGCCGACATCGATACCAGACTGGGTATCCTTGCAGGTATTGAGGGTGTTGTTCTCCAGACCTATGACTATATCCCGATGCTTCAGGATGGTTCCATGTTCTTACTTACCCAGCAGGCGTTCTATGTAGTGGAAGACTACAATGCGATTCTGGATCGTGGTGGAATTCCATACTTAAAGTATAACTACACCGAGGACGAGTGGAAGGCTTTCGTTCAGTCCAACAACGGTGAGCTTAAGTACTAATCTAATATTTTCATGCGGCAGATACAGGGACAGTGTCCCTGTATTTGTTGCAATTGGGGTGTGTTTGTCGTAGTAAAGTGACAAACAGCTAAAGAAGCAAATCGGAGGAAGGCTATGTGGAAGTATGCTACACAAAGAATTATTTACATGCTGTTGACCTTGCTGGTCATTACGGGGATGTGCTTTATTTTGATCCGTATGTTGCCGCTTCAGCCGTTACCGGCAGAAGATCCCCATGCAGCAATCGTTGAGATGCAGCGTGAGGCCGCAGGCTACAACAAACCGTACCTGGTACAGTTTGGCATTTTTTTGAAAAATGTTTTTACAAAGTTTGATTGGGGTGTAAGTGATAAGTTATACATTGGCCGCAGTGTTGGAGCAATTTTCTTTGAAAAGCTGCCGGCAACAATGATTGTGAATCTCTATTCAATTATAATCAGTATTCCGATTGGTATTGCGTTCGGAGTATTTGCTGCTTTGAAAAAAAATACATGGGTGGACCATTTCCTTTCTACGGTCACAATGATTGCGATTTCGGTTCCGTCCTTTGTATATGCATTTATAATACAGTATGTGTTCTACTATAAGCTCAGTATTTTGCCGGCACTTATGAATTCAGGGACGGATTACTTTACCTGGGATATGTTTAAAAGTATGCTTCCTGCAATTCTTTCCCTGTCCTTTGGTGAAATCGCAGGCTTTACCCGTACGACGCGTGCAGAGCTTACCGAGGTGCTGACCAGTGAGTTTATGCTGCTTGCGCGCACGAAAGGACTTACCAGAGCGCAGGCAACGGTGCGTCATGCATTTAAAAACTGTATGGTAGTTGTTGTTCCGTCTATTTTCGGTTCATTTATCGGAATCATGAGCGGTTCACTGATTATTGAGAAAATTTTCTCGGTTCCGGGCGTCGGAATGCTTTACTTAAATTCCATTAATGCGCCGGATTATCCGATGTTTACGATGCTGACCGTATTCTATACTACAATTGGTCTTGCGGCAGGTATTGTGGTAGATATCAGCTACAGCTTCATTGACCCGCGTATCCGTGTGGGTTCCAAGAAATAATGGCGGGAGGTTTACGATGAAAAACGAATATGAAAACATTCCGCAGGAGCTGTTTGAGTTCGCACAGTTAGATGCGGAGCTGCATGATAAAAAGATTGAAACAAAGGCAAGAGGCTATTTTGAAGATGCATTAATCCGTTTTAAGAAGAATAAATCCTCGGTAGTAGCGGCATGGATTATCCTGTTGCTGGTTCTGTTTGCGATTTTTTCTCCTCTCTTTTCTCCTTACACGATGAAGGATAAGGATACCGTATACCAGAACTTTCCGCCATTTGTTCCTTCAGTTGCGGCAAAGAACACCGGGCATCTTGACGGTGCAAAGACTTTGTCCAGCCAGAACGAGCTGATGTATGACAAGTGGCAGGCAATTGCTGCAGAGACAGGAATGAATCCGGTTATCCGCGTGCTTGGAACGGAAGAGGTTTCCTCCATTTACCGTGGAAAGGAGAGAATTACGACGTATTATAAGCTGGAAATGAACAGCTATTATGCAATCGGTATTCGTACGCAGACCTTCTCGTTTGAGGAATTTGAGGAAATCCAGCAGTTCCAGAATGAGACCGGCATCCAGGTGATTTACCCGTGGGTAGAGCCAAAGGACATTAAGGATATTTCTGATGACCCGGCAATCTGGTATCAGGTGAAGGATAACAAGGGAACGCCTAAGAAGGATAAGAATGATAACTGGATACCGGCGTACTCCAGCAATTCCGAAATCGAGGGTGCTCCGTACCACAGTCAGAGAATCGAAGGCGATCCGGGTACCTGGATTTACAGTGTTCAGAAGTCCGGCTCCGTACGCTGCCGTTTCAACTATTACAATTACTATATCTTTAAGAATGGTCATGAGCCGAGCTATCTGTTCGGAACGAACAACATGGGTCAGGATTTGTTTATGGCAATCGGTGTCGGGGCCAGATTCTCGCTTATTTTCGCTGTTTTAGTATCCGCAGTAAACCTGACGATTGGTATGATTTACGGTTCCATTCAGGGATATTACGGCGGAATGATTGATATGGTAATGGACCGTATTGCAGATATTGTGGGAGGTATCCCGTTTATCGTCGCAGTTACACTGTTCCAGTATCATCTTGCGTCTAAGGTGGGTCCGATTGTAACGTTTGCATTCGCATTCTTCATGACGGGCTGGATTGGTATGGCTGCGCTCACGAGAAAGCAGTTCTACCGCTTCAAAGGGCAGGAATACGTTCTTGCGGCACGTACGCTTGGTGCATCGGACAAGCGCCTGATGTTTAAGCATATTTTTCCGAACTCTCTCGGTACGATTATTACCAGCTGCGCACTTGTAATCCCGGGAGTTATCAGCTCTGAGACGACGCTTACGTATCTCGGTATCGTAAATCTTTCGGATTTGGCGGGAACCTCGATTGGTACGCTCATGTCCCAGGGACAGGCAGTTGCCACAACTGCTCCGCATGCGATGGTATTCCCATCCATCTTTATTTCACTTTTGCTGATTTCGTTTAACTTATTCGGAAACGGCCTGCGTGATGCATTTAACCCGTCGATGAGAGGATTGGAGGATTAACATGGAAAAGAAACTGGAAGTAAAAGACCTGGTTATTTCCTTCCGCACCTCAAACGGAAAGGTTCAGGCAGTCAGAAAAATCAATTTCGACCTCATGAAGGGTGAGACGCTTGCAATCGTTGGCGAATCCGGTTCCGGTAAGTCGGTTACATCAAAGGCAATCCTCGGAATTCTTGCGGGAAATTCCATCATCGAGGGTGGCGAAATCATTTATGATGGTAAAGACCTGTTAAAAATCAGTGAAGATGAATTCCACAAAATCCGTGGTGACAAGATAGCAATGATTTTCCAGGACCCGATGTCAAGCTTAAACCCGATTGTAAAAATCGGACGTCAGCTGACAGAGGCCATGATTTTAAAGGGAAAGGTTCGTCAGAAGGAGAGCCGTGCGAATTTTAACGGTTATCTGAAAAAGCTGAACCGGTATATGATTGCTTCCCATTCCGGTAACAAATCCGCAGAAGCAATTACAGCACAGTGCAAGAATTTCAATAAATTCGAGTATAAGCATCTTGAGCTTGAAAGGGCATATAATGTGGCACATGAGGCAGCCGGTGAGGCAGTAGAAGAGCTGGAAAACCTTGTGTTTGAGCTGGAAAAGAAGGTGGATAAGGACGTTAGTTTCCGTGTGAGCGAGGTATGCTCCATGGCGAAAAAGTCCTGTCATACCTATGTGGTAAAGGAAAAAGAGCAGGAGCTGTTAAAGCTGGTGAAGGAGCTTCCGGCAAAGGTAAAGGACGAGAAGAAGAACAAAGAGTATCAGGGCACGATTCGTATCATGAAGGAGATGCTTGCGATTCTTAAGGAAGCGGTTGGCTATACCGAGCCGAATTTCTTCTCAATGGGGTATTACCTGACCTTTGCAAAGGAGCCGCTTCCGGAGCTTCCGGTAGATAAGCTGAATGTATTTTTACGGAAGTACCTGGATGATAATTTCATGCTGGAGTTTATTTCCGATGCAAAGACTGCTCTTGTGCATACTGCAGAGGCTTCTTATGAGGAGCAGAAGAAGGCAATTGAAGTCCTGAAAACGAACAAGGCGGTGTTTGCGCGAGAGACACTTGATCAGGCTGAGTGCAGGACTGCATATCAGACCTGTGTAAAGCAGGTTATGGCAACGGTAGATCCGCTTGCAATTGTAAAGGATAATCTTACCTATACATTTGGTGTCAGCTTAAAGTCTGAGCTTGACCGGTATTTTGCAGGCTTTTCCAAGAACAAAAAGGAAGAGGCCCGTTATAAGAAGCAGAAGGCAAAGTGGGACCGTATTCGCGCAAAGGGGAAGGAACCGGACTGGCAGGTAGTGCCGGCCTCCTATACGGATTTTGAGCAGATTAAGACAATGATTGCGGCACAGTTTGACCGTCTGATAGAGCATTATGAGGATAAGCTTCGCTTGCGTAAAGAGAGAGATTATGATGCAGAAACAGTAGCGGTAATCGATTATCTTAAGGAAAACGCGAGCGGAGTTGTTGAGAAGGTGACAAAGCGCGTTGCAAAGAATAAGGCAATTAAGCTGATGGAGGAGGTAGGTATCCCGGAGCCGAGAAAGAGATACAATCAGTATCCGTTTGAGTTTTCCGGTGGTATGCGTCAGCGAATCGTTATCGCAATCGCACTTGCCGCCAATCCGGATATTTTGATTTGTGATGAGCCGACGACGGCACTGGACGTTACGATTCAGGCACAGATTCTGGAGCTGATTAATAAGCTCAAAAAGGAACGTAATATTTCCGTTATTTTCATTACCCACGACCTTGGTGTAGTTGCGAATATGGCAGACCGTGTTGCGGTTATGTATGCGGGAAAGATTGTAGAATACGGAACGGTAGAAGAGATTTTCTACGAGGCTGCCCATCCGTATACCTGGGCGCTGCTTTCGTCCATGCCGGATCTGGATACGGCGGAGAAGCTGGACGCAATTCCGGGTACGCCGCCAAATATGATTTATCCGCCGGTGGGCGATGCTTTTGCGGCGAGAAACAAATATGCGCTTAAGATTGATTTTGAAAAGCAGCCGCCGATGTTTAAGGTTACGGATACACACTATGCCGCAACCTGGCTTCTGCATCCGTCTGCTCCGAAGGTGGAGCCGCCAAAGAGCATTACATCACGAATTGAACGCATGAAGGCAAAGAACGGCAGAAAAGAGGTAGCAGATGGAGAATAAGAATGAGGTTTTATTGAAAGTAGATCATCTCTGCCAGTATTTTTCCGGGTTTAAAGCAGTAGATGATGTCAGCTTTGACATTAAAAAGGGTGAGGTATTCGGGTTAGTAGGAGAATCCGGATGCGGAAAGACGACGACCGGGCGTTCTATCATTAAGCTTTACAACATTACCTCCGGTGACATTTTCTTTAAGGGAATCCGAATCAGTGCAGGTGTGCTGGCGCATCAGCAGGCAATTGCCGACAAAAAGAAGGAGTTTAAGGAAAAGGTTGCCGCAGGTGGAAATAAGGAAGAGCTCAAAAAAGAGCTGGACGCTTTTGTAGCTGAAAAGAAGGAACTGATTAAGGCGGCAAAAAATGACCAGAAGAATTGCGATAAGGAATACGCAAAAAAGCGTGTCGCTGAGTTAAACGAAAGGTATACTGCATTGATTGAAAAGGCAGTGGGCGAGGAAAAGGAAAAGCTTCAGAAGGAGTACAAAAAGGAGCTTTACAAGGCAAAGCATACCCGTCTGGTAACGCAGATTCAGATGATTTTCCAGGACCCGATTGCTTCTTTGGACCCGAGACTTACCGTTCGGGAGATTATTTCCGAAGGTTTGATTATCCAGGGAGAGAGAGACAAGGAGGTTCTGAATAAAAAGGTATACGAGATGCTGGAGCTGGTTGGTCTGGTACCGGAGCATGCGGGACGATATCCGCATGAGTTTTCCGGCGGACAGCGTCAGCGTATTGGCATTGCCCGTGCAATTATCATGAATCCGGACCTGATTATTGCCGATGAGCCGGTTTCGGCACTTGATGTATCGGTGCAGGCACAGGTAATCAACCTTTTGAACGATTTACGTGAAAAGTTTGGCCTGACGATTCTGTTCATTGCACATGATCTTTCGGTTGTTAAGTATTTTTCTGACCGTATCGGAGTTATGTATTTCGGAAAGCTGGTAGAACTGGCACCTTCGGATGAGCTGTTCTTAAATCCGCTTCACCCGTACACAAAGTCACTGCTTTCCGCGATTCCTCTTCCGGACCCGGTTTATGAAAAGCAGCGTGTACGTATCACCTACAATCCGCTTGCGGAGCATGATTATTCCGTGGACCAGCCGTCCCTGCGTGAGATTAAGCCGGGACATTTTATCCACTGTAACGAAGCGGAATTTAAAAAGTATCAGGCAGAATTGAAATAAATCAGAGGAGGCTGTTGTATGAAGAAGGGAATCTATTATTTGATTCACGGAGGTATCATTCTTATAACAGCCTCCCTTTTCTGTCTGCAAAGAGGAATTTTTGCTGCAGAGGATGCAAAGACGGTGTTCCGGCTTTTGTCGGATGCCTTTTCCGTCCCTGCAGTAGTTTATATCGGATTCAGCCTGCTGAGTCTTGCGGCATCCAAAGGAACGTATGATATGCTTCGGTTTGCTTTTGGAAGTGTGTTTTGCAGATTCATTCCGGGAATCGACAGGACCCGTTATGAGAGTTTTTACAATTATCGCGAAGAAATGCAGAAAAAAGAGCGGAGCTGGAGTCCTAAGCTCCTGTTTTGCGGTCTGTATGCGCTTGCTCTTTCGGTGCTGTTTTTGACTTTTTATTATTTGGATTAGTTGGAGGTTTCATATGGCAAAGGAATTATTAAAGCGTAGTGAAGTGAAGCTTGAGAATACGTGGAAAACAGAAGATATGTATGCAACTGTGGCAGATTGGGAGGCTGACCTTGCAAGACTGTCTGAGCTTTCAGAGGCACTTGTGGCGCTTGACGGACAGCTTTCTGACAGTGCAGACAATTTCCGGCAGGCACTTGTTTTAGAGGACGAG
This sequence comes from uncultured Clostridia bacterium, assembly GCA_945622055.1. Taxonomy (GTDB): domain Bacteria; phylum Bacillota; class Clostridia; order Lachnospirales; family Lachnospiraceae; genus SIG307. Next base: position 3,444 of record CALZBV010000012.1, on the reverse strand, counting down.
ATGAGACGTATTGCAGGGCTTGCCTACAGTTATGCATCCCGTTGTTCGGATGTGGATACCACGAATACCGAGAATCAGGCAAGAGTAATGAAGATTCAGTCCCTTCTTGTTTCGCTTGGTGAAAAGAGCGCATTTCTGGTACCGGAGATTCTCTCAATCCCGGAGGAAAAGCTCGCCTCTTTTTTTGAACAGAAGCCGGAGCTTTCCGTCTTTTCGAATTCCATAAAGGAGATCTTACGGGGAAAGGAGCATACATTGTCCCGGGAGATGGAGGCACTTTTAGCGTCTGCCGGAGAACTGACAGAAGCACCGGAAAATATTTTTTCCCTGTTTAATAATGCGGATTTGGTATTCCCGGAGATTAAGGATGAAAATGGCGAAATGGTCCGTCTGACACACGGACGTTACGTTCCGTTTCTGGAAAGTGCGGACAGAAGGGTGCGCAAGGATGCATTTGAGGCAATGTATTCGACGTATAAGAGCTACCGCAATACACTTGCCGCAGTGTACAGCACGCAGACGAAGGCAAGCTGGTTTCGGGCAAAGGCGAGCCGGTACAGCTCCTGTCTGGAAGCAGCGGTGGACAGAAACAATGTTCCGGTTTCCGTATATCATAACCTGATTGAAACGGTTCACAGGAATATGGATAAGCTGCACCGTTATATTAGACTTCGTAAGCGCCTGCTTGGTCTTTCCGAGCTTCATATGTATGATTTGTATGTGCCGCTTGTAAAGGAAGCAGATGTGAAGATTCCGTTTGAAGAAGCAAAGAAAACGGTGTACGAGGCACTTGCACCGCTTGGTGAGGATTACCGTGCGGTAATCCGGGAGGGCTTTGAAAACCGTTGGATTGATGTCTATGAGAATGAAGGAAAACGTAGTGGTGCATATTCCGCGGGGGCGTATGGTGTACATCCGTATGTTCTTATGAATTACAATGAGACGCTGGACAATGAATTTACACTGGCACATGAGATGGGACATGCGATGCATTCTTATCTCTCCAATAAAACCCAGCCGCATGTGGATTCCGAATATGTGATTTTTGTGGCAGAGGTGGCGTCTACCTGTAACGAGGTTCTTTTAATGCATCATTTGTTAAAGAAGACAACGGATAAGGTGCAGAGAGCATACCTGATGAATCATTTTCTGGAAAGCTTCCGCGGAACCGTGTATCGTCAGACCATGTTTGCGGAATTTGAGCTTCGTACCCACGAAATGACGGAACATGGGGAAAGTCTTACCCCGGATGTGCTCAGCAGTCTGTATTATGACCTGAATAAGCAGTATTACGGAACCGATATGGTTGTGGATGAGGGGATTGCCATGGAATGGGCTAGGATTCCGCACTTCTATTACAATTTTTATGTATATCAGTATGCAACCGGTTTTTCTGCCGCAGTGGCACTTGCAAACAAGATTCTGAAGGAGGGCGCTCCGGCAGTGGAAAACTATAAGAAGTTTTTGTGCGGAGGATGTTCGGATTCGCCGATTAATCTGCTTCGGATTGCGGGGGTTGATATGGCATCACCGGAGCCGGTAAATGAAGCTCTTGCATATTTCGATTCCCTTTTGGATGAGATGGAAGAATTGATGAAATAAAAATCGAACATATTTTCGAATAAAGTCTTGCATATCGAACAAATGTGTGTTATAGTAGAAACACAGGAAGAAAGTAAGGATTGGGAGAAGGTGCAGGATGGTTTTAAAAGAAGCTATGTCGATGGAGGAAAAGCTTGGGATTTTGGCGGACGCTGCAAAGTACGATGTAGCATGCACCTCGAGTGGCATGCAGAGAGAGGGAAAAAAGGGAGAAATCGGAAACTCGATTGCTGCCGGCATTTGCCACTCCTTTTCCGCAGATGGACGCTGTATTTCATTGTTGAAGGTTCTGTTTACCAATGAGTGTATTTTTGACTGCAAGTATTGTATAAACAGGTCTTCCAATGATGTACCGCGTGCGAGCTTTACACCGCGTGAGCTTTGTGAGCTGACGATGGGATTTTATAAAAGAAACTATATTGAAGGTTTGTTTTTAAGCTCCGGGATTCTTCATACGCCGGATTACACGATGAATCTGATTGGCCAGACACTCCGGATGCTGCGTGAGGAGTACCATTTTCGAGGGTATATCCATTGTAAGGCAATTCCGGGCGCAGACCCGTCTTTGATTGAATTTGCCGGCTGGTATGCGGATCGTATGAGTGTGAATCTGGAGCTTCCGACGAACGAAGGACTCCGTTCCCTTGCACCGAACAAGACGAGAAAGAATATTCTGATGCCGATGCGACAAATCCAGGACGGTATTTCGGAGAGCCGTGAACTGCTTGGCTTCCGTGGCGGAAACCGAAGCGCATACTGGTTTACTGCACAGGCGGCAAAAAGAGCGGGTCTGGAACAGCGTTTTGGATATGAGGAGATGCTGCCGGAGAAAAAGAAAGAACCGTTGCTGACGGAACAGAGCACGGAGGTTTCTTCCGTACAACTGCAGTCTGCTTCAGCGCGAGAAACAAAAAAGAAAGACACTACTACGGTCGGGGAGGGGATTCAGCTGCCGGAGCAGTCTTCAGGGTATGGTGTGCGTGCGCCACGCCTGTCCCTGCTAAATGAGATTGGTGCGCCATCCGGTCGTGGATTTGCGGCGGCAGGGCAGAGTACGCAGATGATCATTGGTGCAACGCCGGAGACGGATTTCCAACTGGTTTCTGTCGCTGAAGCATTGTATCGTAAGTTTGATCTGAAGCGGGTTTTTTACTCTGCTTTTGTGAACGTGAATCAGGATACGACACTTCCGATGCCTTCCGGCGGTCCGCAGCTTTTGCGGGAACATCGTCTTTATCAGGCAGATTTTTTGATGCGTTATTACGGATTTCGTGCGGGGGAGCTTTTGACAGAAAAGAATCCAAATTTTAACCCGGTGCTTGACCCAAAGTGTGACTGGGCTGTACGGCATCTGGAGTATTTTCCGGTTGAAATTATGCAGGCGGATTACTTTTTACTGCTCCGCGTTCCGGGAATTGGTGCGAAATCTGCGAGAAGGATTGTTGAGGCCAGAAAGCACGGCAGGCTTGGCTTTGAGGAATTGAAAAAGATTGGTGTCGTTCTTAAGCGGGCACAGTATTTTATTACCTGTAATGGTACTACGCTCGGTACCATTCCTATGAATGAAAGCTATATTTCGAAGCATCTGATGTTAGGCGAAAAGCTCCCGAAGAATCTTATGGAGGCAGTAAATGGTCGTCAAATGACCCTGTTTGATTTCCCGGACTTTGCTTCCGCAGGATAAGAATACTTCTTTGGTTGTTTGATGCTATGGCAGTGATATAAGCCGGCTGAAGGGCTTTTGGAAAAAGGACAGGGAGACGCTATGGAGCAGAAATACATTTATCGCTGCGAAGACAGTGCTGAGGGGATTTTTACTGCAATTTATGATGCATGGGCATC
>CALZBV010000011.1 GCA_945622055.1 uncultured Clostridia bacterium | reverse complement strand
GTCAGCATCTCATCTCCGATGACAATATTACCGTTCTCATCCAGACCGAACTCAAACTTGGTGTCTGCAATAATGATACCGCGGCTCAGTGCGTATTCTGCACACTTTTTATATAATGCAATCGTATAGTCGCGAAGCTTAGAAGCATATTCCTCACCCTTGCCCGGATATCTTTTCTCAAGATATTCCACGCTCTGCTCGTAGGAAATGTTCTCATCGTGGTCACCGATTTCCGCCTTGGTGGACGGAGTATAAATCGGCTCAGGAAGCCGGTCCGACTCCTTTAAACCTTCCGGAAGCTTAATTCCGCAAACAGTACCGTTCTCCTTGTAGCTTGCCCAGCCGCTGCCGGTAATGTATCCGCGCACAATGCACTCTACCGGAAGCATCTCGAGCTTACGGCAAAGCATGCTGTTTCCGTCAAACTTCGGCTGTCTGAAGCACTCCGGCATATCATTTACATCAACGGAAATCATATGATTCGGAAGAATGTCCTTCGTCATGTCAAACCAGAACTTTGACATCTGGGTCAGAACCGTTCCCTTCTTGGTTACGGTATTATTGAGAATCACGTCGAAGCAGCTGATTCTGTCCGTAGCAACCATGATGAGGCTGTCACCGTTGTCATAGATTTCACGCACTTTTCCTTCTTTGATCGGTTTTGGATCCTGCATAATATTACGCTCCTAACTTCTGTATTTTGTATGAATCATATATATATTGTTACCACTAATCCATATCGCTTGTCAACCACCTATTTCATTTTTGTGGATTCAGCATTTCAGCCCAAAGCGCGCAAGATCCACCCGGTCACCGGCCACCTCTACCCCTTCTGCCCGGAGAAGTTCTGCCTGCACACCCGCACCGCCAAACGCAAATGCTACTGCAAGCTCCCCTTTGGCATTGACCACACGGTGACACGGGATTTCTCCCTGTGCCGGGTTTTTATGAAGCGCATTTCCCACAGCACGACACATTTTACCGTCACCTGCCAGCTTCGCGACCTGACCATACGTGGCCACACACCCCTTCGGTATTTTCTTTACCGCCTCATAAATCCGCATGGTAGCGCTGTCTGATACCAGCCGATAGCTCTGTTCAATCATAAGCTTTATATCCCGTTCCGGAATCGTTCCGTCCAGAACAATCGTATTCCAGTGCTCCTTGTTCTGATGCCAGCCGGGTTTTACCGACGGATAGGCCGCTCTCCAGAACTCCCTTACCTCCGGGTCCACCTTCACATTCAAATTCATTACACCATCCCGCTCATAGGTCCACAAAAAAACCTTCCCGTTCGGCTTTACCCGCACCAGCTGCCAGTTGTCATCGTGAAACGGAGCGTCCTGATAGGTATACGGAAAGGATAATCCGTACGCCAGTGCCTGCTCTCTCGTTGTCATCGCATCCTCCCCATCATCACATGCTCAAAGCAGTTCCTGATTTCTGCCTCCAGCCTTCATGCTCCTTATTTCTGCAAAATCTCCGTAATTGCCTTCGTTAACCTCTCTGCTGCAATACCATGGGTTTTCAGACTCGGATGAAAATCGGTGCCGATGCCGTCCTCGTCCTTTTGCCCCTCGAATTCCACAAAGTAAATCCGGTTATCGCCCTGCTTCTTAAGCTTGTCAACTAACCTTCCAAGCGTTGCATCAAGGCCTCTTGCCATAATGCCGAGACAGCAGACAATGTGTGCCTGCGGATATTTTTCACGAAGGAAACGATAAAGCTCCTCGTACTTTTCTGCATAAACAGCTTCACGCTCAGGAAGCTGTCTTGTGTAGCTGTCATCGTTTGTTCCGAGGTTGATGACCACAACATCCGGCGTATAGGCGGAAAAGTCCCAGGCTTCCTTTTCAAAGCCCATATTCTCACAAAACTTCATAGCAGTATACTTATAGTTTTCTCCGGCAAGAATCGTCTCATCCGGTTCCTCTCTCTCCGGCGGAATATAGTCGCTGACTAAACCGATGCCGCTCCAGGAAACAAGCATATAGTCCGCATCCAGCGCCTTGGCCGTACGTACGGCATACGCCTTCATCGGATTCTCCTGCGCGGTGTTAAACAGATCCACTCCGCACACTCCTTCATTGCCGTAGCCACAGGTAATCGAATCCCCGATAAACTCAAGCCTGCGCTTTTTATCCGGAAGTGCAAAAAGCTCTGCCTCAGCATCGACCAAAAGAGCACGGATTCCGACCGCACCAAATGCCGCCTCGGAATACTTCACAATCCGGATTGCAAGTGCCCGTGGCAGCTCACTTTCCGCAAGGTTCTTTGACTTTGCATACTCCTTCCGGTCAAACAGCTCATATTCCCCTTCCTCTTTCTGAAGCAGAAAACGCTTCCAGGGTTCTTCGTCCTCACCGACAAATACGCCTGCCACGCCCTCAAAGCCCTTTTCATGACACCAGAAATCCGTAACCAGCTCAGCAGACAGTTTGTCCCCGGTATACGTAAATCCAACCTGTGCCGCCGAATAAACCAGGTAGCACACCTCATCATGGTAAAGAATTCGTCCCATTTTTTTAACATTGCTGCATTCTTTCGTGATTTTTACTCTTTTCATCTTCTTCTCCGCTCCGCAAATCAGCTCTTTCAATTCCTCCGGATGATGTGCAAACACCTTTGCACCCTCCGCACGTAAAAAATCCTCCCCGCGAAATCCCCAGGTCACGGAAATCACATTGATTCCGGCATTTTCGGCTGTTTTTACATCAACCTCGGAATCACCAATATAGATGGTCTCCTCCTTTGCTGCGCCAAGCTGCTCCATAATATACAGGACACTGTCCGGATACGGTTTTCTCCGAATACCCTCTTTTTCTCCCGCTACCTTGTCAAACATTCCCGGAAAATAATGCCTGCAAAGCGTCTGCACCGCAAAATCTGCTTTGTTCGATACGACCGCGGTCCGAATTCCATTTGCCCGCAGTACAGAAAGCAGTTTTCCGATTCCGTCATACGGTCGTGTTTTTCTTGCACAGTTCGCACCATAGTATTCCTTAAAATCCGAAAGCACCTGTTCTGTTTTCTTTGCATCGGTACCTCTCTCTACCGCACGTTCCATCAGTTTACCGATTCCGTTTCCGACAAACTGCCGTACCTCCTCTATGCCACGCAGAGACATCCCGTTTTTCAAAAGCGCATAATTTACGCTGTCGGTCAGGTCCTCCAGCGTATTTAATATTGTTCCGTCCAAATCAAAAATTGCTAATTTATAGTTCATTTTGTTCTGTACATACGCACCGTAAAGGTGGTTCCTACTCCTTCCTCACTTATTGCTTCCACCACGCCATCCTGCTTTTTGTTCATTATACACTTTCCACACGCCTGTTTTCAAGCAGATTTTCCCCCTGTTCCACCGAAAATGATAAACTTATTGTGATTTTTTAAAAAAAGACATATAATGGAAGCAAAGTGAGGACCGGAAGGTCCCGGTGTAACGAAAGGGGGAGCCTATGATAGTCCGTGAAATAACCAGCATTGATGAGCTTCTGCGATTTTCCAGTACATTATACAATAAACACGGAATGAGGCTGTGGTACCGTGGCGAGGAGAATTCCCGGCTTGCGCTTGTGCCTTCCATTCAGCGCAGCCAGAAGCGACTTGACACGGAACGCTTTATTACCAACGATTTTTATACCCACGCCAAGCAGATTATGCCGAACGCCCCGGAGAAGCACAACTACTCTGCCTGGGTTTCGCTCATGCAGCATTACGGTCTTCCCACCAGAATGCTTGACTGGAGCCAGTCGCCTCTGATTGCAACCTTTTTTGCAACCGAGACGTATCAAAAAACCACCGCAAAGGATGCGGTCATCTGGGTTTTGGTTCCGGACAGGCTCAACGAACAGGAGGGCTTCGGACACTGTATTTATCCGATTGATGCGGATACCTGTCAGGAAATGCTGCTTCCGGCCTTTAAACACCTGCATCACAATCCGGTTCTGGAGAATAAGATTCTGGCCTGTCAGTCTACCGAAAATGACCAGCGCATGTACTACCAGCGCGCCTGCTTTACCGTTCACAATTCCTTAAAGCATCTCGAGGATATCTGTGATGAGGAGACCCTTTACAAAATGGTGATTCCTGCGGAACGGAAAAAATATTTTCTGGATTCCCTGCGCGTGTTCGGCATCAGTGAAAGCTTTATTTACCCGGACCTGGATCATATTTCCAGCGAACTGCGGCGTTTTTACGAAATATAAACATTTACCCAAAGGAGAAGCTTATGAAAATCGTATTTGAGCACTTAACAAAACGTTTTCCAAATCGTAACAAAAAAATTCACGAGGACGTCATCGCCGTAGATGATTTCGATTTTACGGTTCCGGACGGAAAACTGGTCGGTCTTCTGGGACCATCCGGATGCGGAAAAAGTACTGCATTAAACTTAATCAGCGGCCTGTTAATGCCAACCTCCGGAAAGCTTTATTTCGGAGACGATGACGTAACAAAGCTCCCACCGGAGCATCGCGGAGTCGGGCTGGTATTTCAAAGCTACGCCCTGTACCCGCATCTTACGGTGCAGAAAAACATTATGTTCCCGTTAGAAAACCTTCGCGGTGCGGACAGGCTCACAAAGGCAGAGATGGAGGAACGTGCCCTTGCCGCCGCAAAGCTGGTTCAGATTGAAGAGCTGATGAGCCGTAAACCGAGTGAGCTCTCCGGTGGCCAGCAGCAGCGTGTTGCCATCGCGCGTGCGCTCGTAAAGATGCCAAAGGTACTTCTGCTTGACGAGCCTCTTTCCAATCTCGATGCAAGACTTCGTCTGCAGACACGTGAGGAAATCCGGCGCATTCAAAAGCAGACCAAAATTACGACCATTTTTGTCACGCATGACCAGGAAGAAGCCATGAGCATCTGTGATATGATTGTCGTGATGAAAAACGGCAGAATTCACCAGATTGGAAAGCCACAGGAGGTATACGATACTCCTTCGAACCTGTTCGTGGCAAAATTTCTCGGAACACCGCCGATTAATGTATTTCACGGCACGGTAAAGGGTGGCAGGCTCTATCTCGGAGACGATGCCGTTCTGGAAACCAAAAATGTTCCGGACCAGGACGTATACGTCGGTATTCGTCCGGAGGGCTTCCTTCCGAAAGAGGACGGACCGATGCACTGTGTGCATGAACGTACTGAGGTTATGGGACGTGATGTCAGCATTCTTGCTTCCCATCCGGCTGCCCTGACCGATACGATTCGTGCCATCATTGATGCGGAAAGCCGCACAGCCACAGACTGCACTACCGTAAACTTTGCACTGCGACCGACGAAGGTTCATCTTTTTCATAAAGATACCGAGGAACGCATCTGCTTTTAAAGGAGAAATTCGCTATGGAAAAAAAAGGCTTTAAGGCATGGCTTTATTTACTGCCTGCATTTTTGTTTCTGGGTGTGTTTATGATTTATCCTCTGATTGATGTATTTATCTACTCGTTTGAGGAGGGCTACAACTTTGCATCCCAGACCTTTTTGGGAGTCGGAACCTACAACTACTCCTACGTTCTGCACGATCCGTATTTTTTACAGGCGCTGAAAAATACATTTATTCTGGTGGTAATTACCGTTCCGCTTTCCACCGGACTCGCTCTTTTGATTTCGGTAATGCTCAGCTCCATCAAGCCTCTCCGGGAACTGTATCAGACAGTCTTTTTCCTTCCGTATGTTACCAACACACTTGCGGTGGGACTGGTTTTCATGATTTTATTTAAGAAGACCGCCTACTCAGAAGGAATGATTAACCTTTTATTACACCTGTTTGGTGCTCCGTCGGTAGACTTTATTGACGGACCGTATTGGGCAAAAATGTTTGTGCTCTGCTTTTACACCGTCTGGGTTGTTATGCCGTTTAAGATTCTGATTCTGACGAGTGCCCTTGCCTCCGTCAATCCGGTGTATTACAACGCGGCAAGAGTGGACGGCACCTCAAGATTTCGTATTTTCTACAAAATCACGCTGCCTATGATTTCTCCGATGTTGTTTTATCTGATTATCACCGGCTTCATCGGTGCCTTCAAGGCTTACAACGATGCCGTGGCACTCTTTGGTGTCAACTTAAACGCAGCGCAGATGAATACCCTCGTCGGATACATTTATGACATGCTCTACGGAAACTCAGGCGGTTATCCGTCATACGCTTCCGCAGCGGCAATTCTTCTGTTTACCGTTGTCCTGACCATTACCTGTATCAACCTTCTGGTCAGCAGAAAACACGTGCATTATTAAGGAGGAGTCATGGGAAATCATACTGATTACGAAAAAATTGAAAAAGCCGCACGGACCCGCACGATTATCCGGAATATTGTGATTTATTCCCTGTTAACCGTCTGGGGCATTCTGGTTCTGTTTCCGTTTTACTGGATGCTTCTTACGTCCGTTAAGGATTACGGCGCCTATAACGCCGAATATATCCCGAAATTTTTTACGCTTTCCCCGACGCTTCAAAACTATGTGGACGCCTTTACGACAGTGTCCCTCGGCCGTTACCTTTTCAACACCCTGATTTTTACACTGATTACGACCGGATTGATGCTCTTTGTCATCACACTTGCCGCGTTCGCCTTTGCAAGACTGGAGTTTCGCGGAAAGAATCTGGTGTTTACCCTGTTTCTTTCCCTGATGATGATTCCGAATGAGCTGGTTGTGATTACGAATTTTGTAACGATTACGAATGCAGGCATGCGAAATACATTTGCAGGTCTCATCCTGCCCTCCGTTACCTCAGTCTTTTACATTTACCTGCTGAAAGAGAATTTTGCCCAGATTCCGGACGAGCTTTATTATGCTGCAAAGGTAGACGGCACCCCGGATTTCCGTTATCTTACGAAGGTCATGCTTCCGATTTGCAGACCGACTCTGATTACGATTGTCATTTTAAAGGTCATTGAATGCTGGAATTCTTATGTATGGCCACGCCTGATTACCGACAATCCGGACTACTATCTGGTTTCCAACGGAATTCAGGAAATCCGTGAAAACGGCTTCGGCCGTGAGAACATTCCTGCCATGATGGCAGCGGTCGTTGTCATTTCCGTTCCGCTGATTGTTTTGTTTCTTGTGTTCCGTAAAAAGATTATGGAAGGTGTTGCGAGAGGAGGTACGAAGGGATGATGAAGAAACTGGGACTTTGTGTGAGTACAGCACTTCTGGCTGTTTTTTGTCTCTTTCTTTCCGGCTGTCACGGCTCTAAGCAGCGCGGTAACTTCACAATTCCGGAGGAATTTGACACGACAAAAAAATACGAAATCTCCTTCTGGGCAAAAAACGACACAAATAAAACCCAGACCGATATTTATAAAAAAGCAATTCAGGATTTTCAAAAGCTGTACCCGAACATAACCGTGAATCTCCGTCTGTATACCGATTACGGACGCATTTACAACGATGTCATTACCAACCTGCAGACCAATACAACGCCAAATGTATGCATTACGTACCCGGACCACATTGCCACGTATCTGACCGGTCAGGATGTCGTAGTCACACTGGATGATTTGTTTGAGGACAAACGGTATGGACTGGGTGGGAAAGAGCTTCGATTTGACGGTCCGACCAAAGAGGAAATTGTTCCGCAGTTTCTTTCGGAATGCTCCATTGACGGTCACTATTATGCAGTTCCGTACATGCGCTCCACCGAAGCCTGCTACATCAATAAAACCTATGTTGAGGCTCTCGGATACACGCTTCCCGAGACGCTTACGTGGGATTTTATCTGGGAGGTCTCCGATGCAGCTACGGAAAAAAATGCAGACGGTACGTACAAGGTGAATGGACAGAAGGTAATGCTTCCGTTTATCTACAAATCCACCGACAATATGATGATTCAGATGCTCCGTCAAAAAGGTGCCGGCTACTCCTCTCCTACCGGGGAAATCGATTTGTTCCACGATACAACCACCGGGCTTTTGGAAACAATTGCCGGACACGTGAAGAAGGGCGCCTTTTCGACCTTTAAGATATCCAGCTACCCGGCCAATTTTCTCAATGCCGGTCAATGTATTTTCGCCATAGACTCCACGGCAGGAGCCACCTGGATGGGGACCAATGCACCACTTTCCGATATCAGCAAGGATGCACTGGTCGAGTTTGAAACCGTTGTGTATCCGGTTCCGCAGTTTGACCCCCAAAATCCGCAGATGATTTCCCAGGGACCTTCCGCCTGTATCTTTAACAAGGAGGATTCCGGCGAGGTACTTGCTTCGTGGCTGTTTTTGCAGTATCTGCTTTCAAACGACGTCCAGATTCCGTATGCAAAGACCGAGGGCTATGTTCCGGTAACCTTAAAGGCACAAAACAGTGACGAATACCGTGACTACCTTTCCCGTTGCGGAGAGGACAATTCCACATACTACGACATCAAAATCAAGGCCTCAAAGCTGCTGCTTGCCAACCTGCAAAATACCTTTGTTACCCCCGTGTTTAACGGTTCCGCATCACTTCGGGATGCTGCCGGCCAGCTGATTGAAAATGTAACAAAGTCGGTACGGCGTAAGGAAGAAATCGACGATGCCTACATCGAAAAGCTCTACAGGGATGTTGCCGCCCTGTATCGTCTGGACCAGATTCATGTAAGTGAGGAAACACCGACAGAACTCGGAAAGCTTCCGGTTGCCTCAGGGGTTTTCCTTACTGCCCTTGCAGCTGCCTGGCTCTTAATTTTTGCATACGTTGTTGTGGATTTTAGCAAAAAAATGCATGCAAAGAAAAAAAAACATTGATTTCTTGTAAAATCCAGTTATAATGTTGTATGAAAGTGAATCTTCACTGAACGATAAAAAAAGAAAGGGAAAGATTATGAAACTGAAAAAAATTGCAATTGCTGCACTTGCTTTTTCCACGATGGTTGCATTGTCCGCCTGCGGAAAGAACGAGAATAACGACAACGCCGACACTACTCCTACTGCGGTTCCGACGGTAGAAGCTACTGCTACTCCGCCGACCACCGATCCGGATCCGACCAAGGCTCCGACTGAGACTCCGGCACCGACGGATGCTCCGGCTGAGAACAAGGTTATGACCTACGCTGAATATGCAGCTGCAGAGCTTGATACTCCGGTTGTCATCGAAGCTTACGTTCAGGCAAAGCAGTCCTGGTGGGACAACAAGGCTACCGTTTACACTCAGGATGAGAACGGTGCTTACTTCCTCTACAACATGGCATGTTCCGAGGAGGATTATGCAAAGCTTGTTCCGGGCACAAAGATTAAGGTCTCCGGTTATAAGGCTGAGTGGTCCGGCGAGGTTGAAATCGTTGACGCTACGTTTGAAATTGTAGAAGGCTCCTTTGTTGCAGAGGCAAAGGACGTTACTTCCCTGTTAGGAAGCGATGAGCTAATAAACTACCAGAACCAGTTCGTTTCCTTTAAGGGAATGACCGTTGTAGCTGCCGGTCAGAATGATGCAGGCGAGGATGTTGCCTTCCTTTACAACTGGGACGGTTCCGGTGAAGAAGGCAGCGACCTTTACTTCAATGTTTCCTTAAATGATAAGACCTATACCTTCACGGTTGAGTCGTATCTTTGCGACAAGACCACGGATGTTTACGCAGCTGTTAAGAATTTAAAGATTGGTGATGTGATTGACATGGAGGGCTTCCTCTACTGGTACAACGGTGTTAACCCGCATATCACCTCGGTTAAGTAATTGGTATACCAGACTACATAATTCATAAAAAAACTGTGGACTCTTTCTCATAAAGTCCACAGTTTTTTATATAGAATCACATATCATCTTTTTCTACTGCACAACCGGCGGTACTACCCCGGTCAGAAGGGAGGCGTATTCCCACAGCATCCATTGATTTTCCTGTTGTCTGAGCGTGATGGCTTTCTTCGCTCCGGCACCCTCCTTTGAAACAAACAGCCGGACAAAGCCATGCTCTGAAAAGGAAAATGGATTTGTTGTAAACGTGAGACGGTATGGCGTCTCAGGCGTATATGCATTTTCCGGTGCAGCCCCTGTAAAATAGGAAAACGGAAGATATGCTTTCCCCTCCAGCCGCTCCTTTAATACCTCACGGTCCTTCCCGGAAAAAACGGCAGAACCCTTCAACAATCCAATCATATCAAGACCATTCTCAGCATCCTTTACATAAGCGCAGAGCGCACAAATCGTAAGCGCCGCTGTCTGAAACGGCGTTGTTCTTTCACTTTCCGGCAAAGCGTTCAGCCCGTCCATATCTTTTGGCAGCTCCGAAAAAGTAATCGTCACTCTCTGATTCATCCCATCATTTCTTATCTGTTCAAATGTACTCAAGCCGGTTTCTCCTTCCCAATCTACTCCCAAATGTAGTATATCATATCCGCGTAAGAATGAAAAGAAAAAAAGCACAACCAAACAGACATTTTTCATAGACGAATCCGGTCTCTGTATGCTATACTCATAGAGACAGGGCCGGCTGCTGCGTTTTACCGGTTTTATGATTGTTCAAATCCCCATCTATATGCAAAGGAGCGTTTTGATGTACAAAAATATTTTTATCAACCAGTGCGGATACCTCCCGCAAATGACAAAGCATGTTACGATTGTTTCCGAAAAACCTCTCCGGTTTTCTTTGATTCAGGCCGGCGGTGCTCGTGTTTTTACCGGAAACGCTGACCATCGCATCGAAAACGAAGCCTCCAAAGAAACTGTTTATGTTGGTGACTTCTCTGCAGTAACCGTCCCGGGTCTCTACTATATCGTGACCGAAAGCGGTTCAGAATCCGATATCTTCGAAATCTCCGATACCGTTTATGACGATGTCATGCAGAAAACCATGAAGTTCTTTTATTTACAGCGCTGTGGCTGTGACCTTCCGAAAGAAAAGGCAGGCCTGTATGCACATCCTGCCTGCCATACCAAAAAGGCTTATGTTTACAATGAGCCTGCCGGACCGCGCTTTGACGTCTCCGGTGGCTGGCATGATGCCGGAGACTACGGCCGCTATATTGTTCCGGCTGCCATGACAGTAGCACAGCTTTTGCTTTCCTATGAATCAAATCCGTCCTTTTTCTCACGCTACACGAATCCATCCGATTCAGAACTTCCGGACTATCTCGAAGAAGTAAAGTATGAGCTCGACTGGATGTTAAAGCTTCAGCGTCCGGACGGACAGGTATACCATAAGTCAACGTGTGCAAATTTCTGTGGATTTATTATGCCGGAGGATGAAACCGGGGACATTCTTCTGAGTCCTGTTTCGATTACCGCCACTGCAGATTTCGCTGCCGCAATGGCACTTTCGGTACGCTTTTTTAAGCCCTTTGATGAGGCGTATGCCCGGACACTTTCCGAAGCAGCAATGCGTGCCTATGCAGCACTTTCCGAAATGGACCACACCCTGATGTATCAGAATCCGGCAGGTATCACAACCGGCGGATATGGAGACAATTCCTGCACCGATGAGCTATACTGGGCCGCTGCTGAGCTTTATAAAGCCTTTGGCGATTCCTGCTACCGGACTGATTTTGAGGAACTTGCAGGTAAAAAAATCGAACACGGTTATGGCTGGGGCAATGTTGCAAGCTATGGTAACCTTGCATACCTTTCCACAGAATTTCAAACCGACGAAGCGCTGAAAAACAAAATCGCTGCTTCCATGATTGCACTTGCCGACGAAAAGCTCGCCACGGTAAATGCTGACGGCTACGGCACTGCGCTCAAAAGCAACGAATATGTCTGGGGAAGCAACCTCTCGGTTGCAAATTTTGGTCTGTTCCTTGTGGATGCAGCAAAGCTTACAGGCGATCCTAAATACCTGACTGCCGCTGCCGAACAGCTTCATTATCTGCTCGGTCGCAATCCTATGGGAATTTCTTATTTAAGCGGCTGCGGCACCTACTCTATGGCACATCCGCACCACCGTCCGTCGGGATTTTTGGGAAAAGCAATGCCGGGCATGCTCTCCGGCGGTCCCTGCTCCTGGCTTTGTGATGCAGCCGCCAAAGCGGTGCTTACCAAAGAAACCGCTCCTGCAAAGGCCTATGTGGATATGCTTGGCAGCTATTCCACCAACGAAGTAACCATCTACTGGAACTCCGCCTTCCTGATGCTGCTTGGCGCACTTGTATAAGCCAGCCTAAATACCGTTCTGTTCTTGGTGAGGCATTTTTTTCATAATTGCTTTTTTCTGCACATATGTAAGAAAAAAACCAATCGCAGCACAGACCGGCATTGTCAATAAAAACATTCCGAAGCCCTGACCGTAATAAGCAACACAGGTCAGGATGCTCGGGAATGCAAACGAAGTACAATGCGTTCCCGCAAGTCCCGCCATTACACCACCTGCCGCTCCGGCAAAGCATGCAGAAAGCATCGCACGCGGTACCGGAACCGTTACGCCATACAGCGCAGGCTCTGTTACACCGATTGCTGCGGTAAAGGATGCCTGAAAGGCCACTCTTCTTTTTTCCCTGTCCGTCTTTTGCATAAGGCCCAACGCAAGTGCCGCTCCGGCCTGTCCATATACTGCACCGCACAAAAGCGGAAGAATGATATCATACCCATTGCAGGCAATGCTGTTGATACTGATTGGCACAATGCTCCAATGTGCTCCGAGTACAACCATGGGCTGAATCAAAAATCCCATAAACGCACCTGCAACCACCGCATTCCACTCATAAAGCACAAAAAATAAATCCGTCAGTGCATTTCCAACCCATGTTCCCATCGGTCCAAACAAAAGAAAGGTTGCCGGAAGAACAATCATGCAGCATACCATCGGCTTTAAAAACCCCCGGATTGCTTCCGGTATATATTTATCACACGGTTTTTCCACAAAATATAAAAATCCTGCAGCCAGCACGACCGGAAGCACACCGGAATGGTAGATGGCCGGTTGAACCGTAAGACCAAACAACGAAAGGCTCTGACCGTTCTCCAGTATCGAAAGCAAATCCGGATAAAGCATGGCTACCGGAATCATCAACGTAATAAACGGATCTGTCTTCCACTGTCTGGAAGCCGTCAGTGCCAGATAAAACGGAAGGAAGAAGAAAAAACCGTCCGAGACCGCATAAAAAATCTGATACACTCCGCTTGTCACCGATAATGCGCCCAACGACACCAAAAGCGACAATACACTTTTGATGATGCTTGCTGCTGTCAGGCAGTTAATCATCGGCAGAAAAATGCCGGTAATCTGCTGCACCACCTTATTCTGCTTTTTTTCCATCTTACAACTCCTCAGCAAAATACTGCTCATACCAGACAAGGAAAACATAGACACACCATGCCTTTCTCCAATTGTCCGGTTTATCCAGATACTCATCCGAAAGCATTTCGGAAAGCTTTTTATTATCAAAAAACTTTTCCGCAGTTTTACTGTTAAAACAAGCCTTTATCCTGCTACGATACGGCTCCTGTCTCATCCAGACACGTGCCGGAACAGCAAATCCAAGCTTTTTGCGGAACGCAACCTCCTTCGGAATCTGATTTGCCGCAGCCATACGAAAAACAATCTTTGTTTCTTCCTTACTTACCTTATATCCGGACGGAATCCGGCAGGCAACCTCATATAATCTGGAATCCAGAAACGGGGTGCGTGCAACCAGTCCATTTGCTTTGCTCATTTTTTCTGCATTGAGCATAATGTCTCCCTCAAACCAGACATTCAAATCGCAGAGCCACATCTTCGTAATATCATCCGTATTCTCATCAAACTCATACAGGCTGTTTGCAAGTGCAAGTGGCGTCAGTTCTCCGCTATAGCGCAGCAACAGCTCCTTTTTCTCCTGCTCCGACATTACCTTTGTATTTCCGATATAATATGTTTCCACCGGCGCATTCGGATAATCCGGATTTTCCAGATTGACCAACCGTCTCGTATAGGCATGATAACCGCAAAACAGCTCGTCTGCCCCCTCCCCGGAATAACAGACGTCCACGTACTTTCTTGCACCCTTGCAGGCAAGATAAAAGGCTATTGTGGAAGCATCCGCAAGCGGCTGCTCCATGGCACGCATTGCCTCGGGGATAACACTGAAATACTCGTCCGGTGTCACTGTGATTTTGACATGCTCCGCTCCAAGTGCCTCTGCGGAAATCTCAGCCAGTCCGGATTCATCAAAATCCTTATTCTCATAAGCCGTGGAAAACGTGTATCTCGGCTTTGTAAGTGCCGTCAGATACGCCGAATCCACTCCACCGGATAAGAAATTTCCATAGCTCTCTCCGGGAAGCTTCCAGTCATCAATTAACTCCGTTAAAACTGCATTTACCCGGTCTGCATACGCTTCGATGCTCTTCCCGTTATCTCCCTTATATTCCGGCTTCCAGTACCGTTTTATACCAATTCTTCCCTTGGAAAAAATCACCATCTGCCCCGGCATTACCTTTTTGATGCCCTGAAAGAATGTGTTCTGTCCCGGCAAATACGAGTACGTCAAAAACAACTCCAGCGCCTGCTCATTCAGCTTCTTCCGGTATACACCACCTTCCAGAATCTCACGTATCGTAAGTCCGTAACAAAACGCGTTACTCTCTGATAAATAGTAATATACCGACTCATTTCCGAAACGGTCTCTGACACAGACGGTTTTATCCTCCCGCTCATCGTACAGAACAATTCCAAACATCCCCTGCAAATGCTCTGCAAATTCTTCTCCGAAGCTTTCATAGGCCCTGATTACATACTCTTCATCTGAACCTTTTCCAAATACTTTTTCAAGCTCTTTTTTATTGCATAAATATCCACTGAATTTCAAAAGCTCAGCCATAAGGTTCTCCTTTGTACCTCTATCAATAATGAACTACCT
This sequence comes from uncultured Clostridia bacterium, assembly GCA_945622055.1. Classification (GTDB taxonomy): domain Bacteria; phylum Bacillota; class Clostridia; order Lachnospirales; family Lachnospiraceae; genus SIG307. The sequence goes on along the minus strand of CALZBV010000011.1, from coordinate 7,071 downwards.
ATTGTCTAAAACCAATAAACTACCTTCTGTACGCAGCTTTTAAGCATAGGTCACAAACACTTATGCATTAATCAGATTTTCCACATTCGTCTTATCTACCGTGGAAAGTCTGCACGGAATAAACTCCTTCGGTGCAGGAGTATTCTCTACAATGTGATTGTAAAGCCAGATTGCAGGGTCATGTCCCTGTCCGAACGCATCCTGAACCACCGTTATTCCGATAATGCCTTTTTTTATGTAGCGAAAGATCTCTTCGTTGCTGTCAAAGGTATACAGCTTTACCTTCCCGGCTCTGTTAGCATCTTCAATTGCTTTTGCCGCTGCAACCGGATTGCCCGTAGTAATCATCATGGCATCTACCCCCGGCTCCTTCTTCAGAAACTCCAGGGTCTTCTGATATACACTTTCCGCATCATCACCGACACTGATTTCGGATATTACCTCCAGCCTCGTGTTCTGCCTCAGATAATCCAAAAAGGCTTCTCTTCTCTCTGAATTCGAGCCTATGCTCAAATTACCGATGATGAGTGCAACACGCCCCTTACGGTCCAGTGCACGCTCTACTGCCCTTGCCAGAATCCGTCCCGGTTCCGTCGGGTCCGGCTTTAAACAGGCAACGCGCTTAATCTTCGGAGAGCAGTCACAGTTATACGTCATCAGCTTCAGACCGTGGCTCTCTGCTTTCTTTAGCACATCCTCAATTCCACTCAGAAAGCCCGGATAAATCACTCCGTCATAATTCTCCCGAATCGCGCGCTCGATTGCTTCGCTGCACTCCTTTTCCGAATCCATCTCCGGAAGCAACGGAATATAATCAAGAATGGCATTTGCTCCCTCCAGCTCCTTCTTTGCATAGAGTGCACCACGACGAACCCCATACCAGAAGTCATTATCTAACATGCTGACGGACAATAGCTTAACAGTCTTGTTTGAACGCTTCTTTGTCGGAACAATCGCTGTATGGAACTGCCCAATCAAATGCTCGATTCCTTCCAGCATTCCTGCAAGTGCATCCGTGTTTTCGCTAAGCGTAGAGGACTCTGCCGCCACCTCCTGCGAAACAGAGGCAATCTCACTCATATTCTCGCTGATTACCTGGGAAGCATTGTACAGGCCCTCTGCCTTTTCCTTGGATTCTCCGGTATATTTTGTCATCATATCAAACTTACCGGCGATACTGTTCATTTTTCCCTGAATCTCCATCGACTTATCGTTAATGGAGCGGAACGAAGCATTGACAATGGCAAAGGTTTCTTTGCTCTGGTCGTAGGTTTCTTCACAATGTAAAATGCTGTCATTTACCTGCTGACTGCTTTGCATGATTTCCTTCACAATCTGGTTAATGGATTCCATACCTTCCTTTGTTTTAATGGAAATTCCGTTTACCTCATTTGCAACAACCGCAAAGCCCTTCCCTGCTTCTCCGGCTCTTGCGGTCTCAACCGAGGCATTTAATGCCAGGAGACGAAGTCTTCCGCTGATTCCGATAATAAGGTCACCGACCTCCTCAATGCGTTTAATATCCTGATTAAACTTACTAAGAATCCGATTGATGTTATTTAAGTCATCAGACATTGCTTCAATTGCACGTTCATACCCCTCCAGATGATTCAGCCCACTTTTGCTGTTATCCACGGAGCTATTCAGAATTGTACGGATTTCCCCCATTTCATTCTCAATTTCTTTCATCTCGGCATTGTTTGCTGCAATAATATCCAGATTATCCTTAACGAGACGCAGCTGTTCTGCTGACTTCATCGATGCGCTCGTTGCCCCCTGTGCAATCTGCTCGTTACCGGTCCGGTTATTTTCCGCCCCCTTGGAAAGGACCGTTATCGCATCGGCTAACGTTACAACATTGACCTTCGTTGCTTCAACAAAGGTCATCAGATTGGTTTTGATGGCATTCACTGCGTTCGCAACAACACCATCCCCCCTTGCCATTCCATTCAGGCGGATATCCTCAATGTCTAATCTTCCCTTTACGATTGCGTCCGCCTTTTCCATGATTTTCTTACGCGTCATAGCTGTTTTAACTGTCCAAAATGTCTGTCCTGCAATGATTACCGCTTCAACAATCACCAGCACTAAGAGAAATGTTTCCATACAATCCCCTCCTTACCATTTTCTTTTATTATACATCCATTTTGGACAAAAACCAACATTTTTTCTGAAAAATCAAATATTTTCGTATTGTTTCAGCTGTCTTTCCGTTTTGTACCACAGCCACTGCAGCCTCCACAGCCTCCGGTTACCGGGTTACCGGAAGCATCAAAGGCAAATACGGAATAATTACCGCTACCTTCGTAATAATCACCAATGCTCTCTAACAGACAGACCGCCTGCGCTGCGATTCCCTCTCCCGCACCGGTAAAGCCAAGTCCCTCCTCTGTGGTTGCCTTTATGTTTATTTGGTTTTCCGAAACTTCAAGTACCTCTGCAAGGTTTGTGCGCATTTCCGGAAGGAACGGAGCAAGCTTCGGCTTTTGTGCAATAATTGTCGCATCAATATTTCCAATCACGTAATGCTCCTGCTCTAAAAGCATGCGCACCTTTTTCAGCAGGACAATACTGGATATTCCCGCATAGGCATCATCTGTATCCGGAAAATGCCTTCCGATATCTCCAAGTGCAGCAGCGCCAAGCAATGCATCCATAATCGCATGTACGAGTACGTCCGCATCCGAATGTCCCAATAATCCCTTTTCGTAAGGGATTGCAACACCTCCTAAAACCAATGCCCTGTTTTCCGTTAATCTGTGTACGTCATAACCCGTTCCGATTCTCATTCTGTTTCTCCCTTTCTTTTAAATTTTTCAAATGCCGCAGGAATCGGGTATTCCTGCGTACGTTCCTCTTTGTTTGCAAATACCCAGTCTTCCCTGTTACTCTCTGTTTCTGTCAGCCTCATCATTTCCTGAATAATCTGTTCTTCTTCGCGTTGATTCAAAGGCTCCGCCTCAATAAAATATCCATCCATGTGCCACTCAACATGGGAAAAAATATGCTTCGCCTTTTTCATTTCTCTCTTTATGATTCTCTTTGAACCGCCCGGCAAAAACTCCTCCGGCAGATTTTCCGCTGAAATAAGGCAGTTTGGATATTCCCAAAGTCCGGCTAAAAGCCCTTTTTTCGGTCTCCGGTGAAGCAGCTCCTTCCCGTTTTGCCTGAAAATATAAACGTTTCTTTTTTCGATTCTGCGTTCCTTTTTTTCTGCCTTTACCGGGAGCGTAAGCTCCTTGTCTTCCTGGAACGCCCTGCATAACTGCATTACCGGACACTGTTCACAAAGTGGTTTTCCGTTCGGAAGACAAACCATTGCCCCAAGCTCCATCAGTGACTGATTAAAATCTCCGCACCGCTCTGGCATAAGCTCCAACAGTGTCTCTCGCCAGTACTTTTTTGTTGCCTCCTTCGAAATATCCGAAGTATCGCATGTAATTCTGCTCATTACCCGAAGCACATTTCCGTCAATGGCCGGGTAAGGAAGACCGAAAGCAATCGATGAAATTGCTCCGGCTGTGTAGTCTCCGATGCCCGGAAGCTCCCGTATTTTTCTATAGTCAGACGGCATTTCACCGCCATATTGTTCGACAATTAACTTTGCAGCCTTCTGCATATTTCTGACCCGGTTGTAATATCCGAGACCCTCCCACAGCTTCAGCAGCTCCTCCTCCGGCACCTGTGCAAGCTCTCTGATTCCCGGTAATCTCGATAAAAAGCGGTCGTAATATCCCCTGACTGCTTCTACTCTTGTTTGTTGCAGCATGATTTCGGATACCCATACCCGATATGGAGTTGGTTCCTCACGCCACGGCAGGATTCGCCTGTTGTAATCATACCATTGCAATAGAAAAGGAATTGCTTCCTGAATTAATCTATGGGTTTCTCTTTCCTTCATTCTCTTCTCCCCAACCATTCTGCTGTTCTGTTCCATTCCTATTATTCCATGATAAAAAGAGTCGAGCCCGCATCCCCTGCCGGTTATAAACCGGCAATTGAATGCAGGCTCTGTCTCATTTCACACTATTACTTCTACGGAATCAAAATGCGTTCACCATTTGTTCCGGTCACACTATGGCGCTCCGTCTTGGCGTCCTCCGCACTCACTCCGTGAAAAAGATACTCTTCTCCTGCCCCAAATGTCTGATTCGAAAGAGCATAAAACTCAAATTCGGTCGGAACATATGTGCGATTCTGAAGGCGATATTCACCGATTACCTTTCCGAGGTATACACCGTTTGCAGTTACATAAGATTCGTAGTGTATTCCAGTGTCGGTAAGAGCATAAGCTGCATCAACCTCCCTCTGTACTGTGTAATCAGCTTCCGCAAAGCCTCCCGAAACCGGAAGCTGGAAGGAATAAGATACATTGTTTGCAATAACAGAAACAAGTGCATTTCCGTCCAACTCCTGACATCCCGTCTTCGTCACCAGCTTTGCAAGTGCTGCGTCTGCCGGTTCCAGCTCATTTTCCTTCAAGGTCTGAGCATCCAGAATATGAAATGTCTTTTCCGGAGAAAAATAGGTAAATACATACTGTTCCCTGCCGTCAGAATTATGAACCTCTTTTTTCGGGCAAAGGCTTGCAGTATTCGTAAAATCGTAATCCCAGAAGTTCATGGAGAATGTATTGTCATTTTCAACATACACATACTTCATGCCACTTTCGGTAAGCTCGGTAGGATAGTAGACGCGAACGCCTTCTCCTTCCATGCATAAACAGGTCAGCCCGTTCAGCTCCGCAAGAAAAGCCTTATATCCGAGTGCCGGAGAAACCGAACGAACAAAATCCTCCGGATTCTCAACCAGCTTCGTTCCCCTTACCTGATTGGTAGAAACAAATACCGGTACGATCTTATCGCCGCTTTCAATGCCAAGACTTCTGGCAACTCCCGGAAATTTGTTGAACAGGAAACGTTCCACACCGTTTTTCACTCCGTATATTCCCTTGGAAACCGGAGCGGCAAAGATAACCATAAGTACAAGAGCGATAACTCCCAAAATAGCCGGAATTAAAACTCTGAGTAAGCGCTTGCCTTTTCCCTCGTACTCTTTCGCACGTCTCAGCTTAGCCTTTTCTCTTAGTTCCTCCGTTTCCAGCTTAAGTCTAATCTCCTCTTGCCTGGCCTTCTCCTCTTCCGCTCTGAGCTGGGCAAGATTTCTTGCCTCCTCAAGCTTTAGGCGTTCCTCTTCGCGCTTGATTTCAGCATCTCTGCGCGATTGCTCCTCTGCTTCCCGCTTCTCACGGTTAGCCTCTTCACGTGCTTCGGCTTTTTCTCTCTGGACTCTGGCAGCTTCAACTTCCTCTGCCATTACCACCTTGGCTACATCATCCTTCGTCTCTTCCTTGATTTCTGCCTTGATTTCCGCACGGATTTCATCCTGCATATTCTCACGGATTTCCTTACGAAGAAGATTGGTAACCTCTTCCTTCAAGCCATCATGAAGCTCATCGTGAATTTCTTTCGTTACCTCGTCCTTAAGACTCTCACGAAGCTCACCACGAAGGGTCTCGCTTACCTCATTCTTAAGTCCGTCATGGAGTTCCTCACGAAGCGTCTTCGTAACCTCTTCCGAAAGGCTCTCATGAAGCTCCTCACGGATTTCCTTCGTTACATCGTCCTTCAGACTTTCACGAAGCTCTCCGCGAAGTGTCTCGGTAACTTCATTCTTTAAACCATCCTGTAACTCAGTTCTGAGTGACTGGGTAACCTCTTCTTTCAGACCGTCGTGAAGTTCCTCACGGATTTCCTTTGCGACATCGTCCTTTAAACTCTCACGGAATTCTCCGCGAAGTGTCTCGGTAACTTCATTCTTTAAGCCATCGTGTAGCTCGTTTCTGAGAGTCTCCGTAACCTCCGCTGAGAGGCTCTCATGAAGTTCCTCACGGATTTCCTTCGTTACGCCCTCCTTCAGGCTCTCACGAAGCTCCTGCTTTAAGGAATCGGTAACCTCATTCGAAAGCACCGGACGAAGCTCCTCACGAAGCGTTCCACGTACCTCCTCGCTAACCTCTTCCTTCAGATTCTCCCGGAATTCCTCACGAAGCTTATCGGAAACCTCTGTCTTAAGACTCTCGCTTAAATCGCCACGAAGCTTTTCCGTAACCTCGGTCGTAAGTGCCGGACGAAGCTCCTCACAAAGCTTTGTGCGTACTTCCTCGCCAATCTCATCCTTCAGACTGTCACGAAGCTCACTGCGAAGCTTGTCACTTACCTCGTCCTTTAACCCATCGTGAAGCTCCTTACGAAGCTCCTCGTTGACTTCTGCCGTAAGTCCCGGCTTAAGCTCTTCGCGCAAATCATTGCGAAGTGCATTGCTTACTTCATCCTTCAAGCCGTCATGAAGCTCCTGACGCAGTTCCTCACTCACTTCCTTCGTGAGTTCCGGACGAAGCTCATCACGGAGGTCAACACGTACCTGACTTCCTACCTCATCCTTTAAGCTCGTTCTGAGTTCTTCCGCCAGACTGCCACGTAACGTCTCCGTCAGTTCAGTCTCAAGCTTTTTCTTAATGGACTCCTTCTCTTCTTCGGAAAGCTCCACTACCGGTGCAGGTGCCGGAGCCTTAGCCTCAACAGGCTCTGCTGCCGGTGTTGCAGGTGTTACTGCCTTAGGTGTCTCTTCCTCAGCTGAAGCCTCCGAAGATAAAATCGGTCGTAACGGAGAACGTAAGGACGAAATCGGAGTTCTGGTCGAAGTAGTACGGGTAACCTCCCGCTCAGTATCTTCGTCATCTCTTCTAATCGGCGCAATCGGTCTCTGTAGCGGACGTGGCGAAGACATCGTCATTCTCGAACCGGTCTGCGGGATATCATCCTCTTCGTCGTCCCGTCTGGCTACCGGAATCGGTCTCTGCGGCGGACGCGGTGAAGACATCGTCATTCTCGAACCGGTCTGTGGGACGTCCTCTGCCTCTTCTTTCTTCGGCGGGGTCGGAAGCGTACTCTTTGGCGGACGTGGCGAAGACATCGTCATCTTGGAGGCAGTCTTCGGTACGTCATCCTCCTCATCCTCATCTCTTCTTACCGGCGGTATCGGTCTCTGCGGCGGACGCGGAGAAGACAT